>OMYD01000124.1 GCA_900315195.1 uncultured Eubacteriales bacterium
GATCTCTACCCGTGAAACCGAAACAGCGTATGAGGTCGTAATAGAAGACGACGGAGTGGGCTTCGACGTCAACGAACAAAAGGATGACGGACGCTCACACATCGGTATGGAAAATACAAAAAAACGGCTGCGCGATATGTGCGGCGGTGAGGTGAAAATCGAAAGCGTTGTCGGCGAGGGCACCACAGCGACTGTGATATTACCAAAGGAGGGTCAACCGAATGAGGATACTTTGTCTTGACGACGAGCCTCTGGCTCTGAAAATGTTGGAAGCGGCGATCCGCGAAGCTAAGCCCGATGCTGAGGTCACAGCATTTCGGAAACAGACTGATTTGCTGGAGAACGCCGAACAAAACGGCTGTGACGTCGCCTTTTTGGATATTCATATGCGCGGCATGAACGGCGTGGAGGTTGCTAAAAGGCTCAAAGAAATCAGCCCTAAAATGAACATCATCTTCGTCACCGGCTTTTCCGATTACAAGGGCGACGCGATGGACATGAAAGCGTCGGGTTACATTATGAAGCCCGTTACCGCCGAGGAAGTCAAGGCGGAGCTGGAAGATCTGCGCTTTCCGATCATACCGAAAAGCAACGCTCTTTTGCGTGTGCAGTGCTTCGGCAACTTTGATGTTTTCACACCCGACGGCGCGCACGTTCGCTTTGAACGCAGCAAGGCGAAGGAGGTATTTGCGTACCTTGTCCATAAGCAGGGCAGCTCCTGCACCACAAGAGAGATTTTTGCGGCGATTTTCGAGGACGAGCCTTATGAAAAGAAGCTGCAGAATCTGCTGCAGACCTATGTCTACGCGATGATCAAGAGCCTGAAGGCCGTCGGCGCGGAGGCGGCGGTGGTACGCAGCTATAACGCCCTCGCGGTCAATCCCGATGTGCTCGACTGCGACTACTACCGTTTCAAGGAGCTGGACGCGGGCGCGGTCAACGCGTACCAAAACGAGTATATGAGCCAGTATTATTGGGCTGATTTTTTGTATGACGATTACATGGATTAAACATCTCAGCATAATCTTAAGGCGCCACCGCACAATTCGCTGTGGCGCCTTTACTATATTCTTCATTTATCAAGTACCTTGCTTAAGACATAGAAAAGCCTCTAAATCTTTTTTGAAGAATTTTTAGGAAAAGGCTTGACAAAGATGAAAACGGCAACAAGTTATTTGCTAATATTACTAATTACAGCGTTGACGGAGAACGAGAATCCACTTGGTTTGTTGATAAAGTCAAAAAGTATCATCGGACATTTTCAACTATAATTAACACTTTGATTGAAGCAGGCTTTCAAATAAACAAGTTGATTGAGCCTGTACCAACACCTGAAGCACTCAAAGAACATCCTGCGTATAATGATTTATTACATAAGCCCGATTTTCTGATTATAAAAGCTATAAAGATAACATCAGATCAATAATTATAATATCCTGCTTACCAATAAGTTTAAGAATAGCAATACCCTCTGTTTTACGCTGTTCGTATAATTAAGAATCAATACATTTTCGTCTTGACTGGGGTGCCGGCTCGTTTTTACTTTTGAGCCGGCACCTTTTTGCTTTGGCACATAAAAAACGCCTGCTCACACAGTGAACAGGCGGATACTTAAATACTATGCTGATAATCAGAAATCATTGAACATAAAATCAGCCCAATAATACTGACTCATATACTCATTGGCGTAAGCGTTGACCGCGCCCGCGTCAAGCTCGGCAAAGCGGTAATAATCGCAGTCAAGCACGGCGGGATTGACCGACAGCGCGTTGTAGCTTTTGTGAACAGCCTTTTGCGCTCCGACCTTTTTAAGACTTTTCATCATAGCAGAGATCAGCGTTTGCACATAGCTCTGCTGATTATTATCATACGGTTCGTCCTCAAACAGCGCCGCAGCGATCTCTCGGGTGCTGCAGGAGCTGCCGTGGCGGTGTACCAGATACGCAAAGATTTCCTTCGATCTGCTGCGTTCAAAATGAACAGGCGTGCCGTCGGGCAAAAACACGTCAAAGTTGCCGAAGCACTGTACCTTTAGCAGCGCGTCGTTCTTC
>OMYD01000119.1 GCA_900315195.1 uncultured Eubacteriales bacterium
GTGGTTCTTTTCAAGCTGCGCTTTTTGCCACGAAGCCTGCGGATCACAGTAAAATAACCGAGTTCTCTGCTCACCCTGATCCGTCCTTTCAAGCTCCTGTGTGTACTTGAACTCACTGCCGTTGTCAGTCAGGATAACCGGAAAGATTTTGCGGAAGCTTTCCACCCCGACAAGGCTTGTCAGATAGTCGAACTGTTCCACAACCGTCGCCGCCTTGCCGTCTCTCATCAGCATAATCAGCATAAGATTCGTCTTGCGAAACAGCAGTGTCAGCATCCGCTTGCCCTGCTCCCGACACCCTTTAACCGTGTCCATTTCTACCACTTCCGTATTCGGGTGCTTCTCCATATATTTCACAAAATCAAGGTAGGTTCGCGTCTGTCTGAACTTCTGGTTTTGAAACGCCTCGGACTCCTCGCGCTTCTTTTTCCTCTGCTTGTAAGACACCTTCCTGCGCAAATCGAAGTTGTTGACCTTCAAACAGCCCATGTCGATGTAGCGGTACAAGGTACGCGGAGAAACGCCGATTTCATCGCCGTGTTCCGCATAGATATGCGAAATCGGCTGTCCTTTGCGAATCAACGGGGAAACGATCGAGTCGATGCGTTTCAGCTCGTCCTTGTCCGCGTGGGTTTTCTTCCGCGCCTTTGAATAACGCTTTTTGGACATCGCATCCGCTTGGTTCGCCATGTAGTAAAACCGGTCGCATTTACATTTCCTGCGGCGGGAACAGACGTTACAAACATACGGCGGCTTTTGAAGGACGGAACAGGGTGAATTGTCGTACTTGTCGCAAAGCTCCCTGCAATTAAAGTCAAAGCACCAGACACATTTGCGTTTGCAGTCAAAGTTGCAGCAAAGATTCTTTTCCTCACATTCGTTGGCAAACCGACAGTCGTTTCCGTGCGGCTTGGATCCTTTGGCGGGAGTTCGGTTCAGTTTGATTTCGTTGGAAACCGCAGTAACTGACATGCCGATCTTTTTCGCAATTTCAGTTAATGTCAATCGCTGATAAATTCCGCTTTCAATGATGATTCGTTGAGATAAATTGATTCTGCTCATAATTACCTGCTTTCCGCAGGCAGTAACCTAAACCATTCTACCACGCTGACCGTCAACCTTGACTGAACGCTGAGAAAAATGCTGAAAAGTTTTTGAAGGCGACGGAAACTCGGAAATATCCAACCGTTTTCGCCTTCAAAATGACGAGTGTAGCATTTTTCTCACCAACCCGTCAAGGTCAAGCCGCCTGTGAGCGGTGACTGCGTTCAAAGGCTCCGAAAATCTGGAAATATCCAAATATATACCCTGCACTTTTGTCAAGGTGAACCCCAACTAACTGGTTCACTTTGACAATTTAGGATTATTACATCTATATTATCTCATAACAGGTGTCCCATTTAACGGACAATGCATTATAGTATTTTAATTTCTTTGATAATTCGCAATATTTAAGAGGCTTCACTAGAAAGTGTGGGTGGATAAAACCCGCGTTTATGCCGCGAAAGCTATTGACAATGAGTATGCATATGGTAGGCTAAATGCCGGGCAGCAGCCCATTTACATGGCTTGCCTGCGCTGACGGAATACCATATGCATAGAGGCTCATTGTCAATAGACCGTGGAATAAATGCGATTTATAAATTTATCAGATTTTTTCTACTATACTGCAATTTCTTACCCACTGGTTCTAGGGAAGAGCCATATTTAATTATAATTATTATCTCAAAATGCCTGACAATTTCCTTGACAAACCTGTCACTTGCTGTAGAATAGAATCAGAACATTTCAGGAGCGAATTTATGAGTTACATCACCACTGTTTCGGGCATACATTTTTACCCGCTGGATCCAAATCCTGACGATATAGATATTAACGATATCGCCCATGCGCTGTCGCTGATTTGCCGAGCAAACGGACATTTCCGGCACTTTTACTCCGTCGCCCAGCATTGTATTGCATGTGCCGAGGAGGCGATCGAGCGCGGGTATTCTCCGGAAGTGATCCTCGGTTGTCTGCTGCACGACGCAAGCGAGGCATATCTATGCGATGTGACGCGCCCTGTCAAGAAGCATATTCCTCAGTATTTGCGGGCGGAGGAAAAGCTGCAAGATGTTATCTGGGAACGCTTCATCGGTAGGAAGTTAACGGACGCTGAGCAACAACAAATCTTTGAGATCGACGACCATATCCTCTCGCAGGAATTTCACCTGCTGATGCCCGAGAACTTGAACGAGGATTACCGCAAGCTGAAAAGCGCATGCGCGTGCGACTATCAAGACCCGCAGGTGGTCAAGGCGCGGTTTATTCAAATGGCGACGCTTGATATCACGGTTGAACGATTATTGGAGGACGACTATTGGATCATTGACATCCTCCCCTCTCAAATTCCCGTTGGAAAACAAGCAGAATACCGCGCTCTTACAGATGAGTATTTTGAAAGCGGCAAGGTTGCAGAGCTGCACCGGAGGTATGCGGATATATTGACAATGATCAACGGTCGATTCAAAACCGCTATGCTGTGTATGCCGGAGGATGAATGGACAATCTCTCCTTGCGACATTGCTGTTAAAGATGCTGTCATCCATCATACGGAACGAGGCTGTGTGGATTTGCTGTTACCCGAAGAGGAAACGCTGATTTCTCTGCAATCGGAGGATTTATACATAACCGTGTATCATCCGACAGAGGAAATCCTTTCGCTGCTGCGGCAAGCGGTATCCGAATCCGGTTTTTATATTTGGCAAACTCCTCAAATTGAGCGCATTAAGAAATACGAAAGCTATATGGACGAAGCTACACTCCTGATTCGCACTGACAGGAACTCAGACAGACTTAATTACTTAATAAGCGAATTGGAAGCGTATTACGAAAGCGTAAAGTGGCGAAAGGATTTCGAGAGCGACGAAGCCGGATTGCTGCCGAAAAATCTGAAACGCGGTGTGCTTTCTGAGGACGGGATCAACGATCTATTAGACGAATACAAAGAGGTATCGGAATGACACTTTACATCAACTGCTGTGTTCGCGAGGAATCGAGGAGAATCGAGGACAGACAGGCTGGCACGGGCTGTTTTGCAGAAGCTCGGTGGGAATTTCACGGAGCTGAAATTATATGAGGAAAACCTCAAACCGCTAAACAGAGGAACATTAAACAAGCGCACTGCGCTGATTGAACAGGGCGACTACAGCGACCAGATGTTTGACTATGCAAAGCAATTCGCCAATGCGGACAAGATCATCATCGCCGCACCGTATTGGGATTTATCCTTTCCTGCGACGCTGAAAATCTATATCGAGAACATCTACGTCACCGGTATCGTTTCTGCCTATGACGAAAGCGGT
>OMYD01000118.1 GCA_900315195.1 uncultured Eubacteriales bacterium
CTGCACAGTATTCTGACAATGGTTATGATGTTCGCCGCATTACCAATAATTATTCTGCTCACGCTAATGTCCTCTGTGTTTTTCTTTACGTTTTTGTTGCTTGAGTTCAAATTGTCGCTGTTTTTCGGCTTCCTTTTGTTTACGCGACTTTTGTTTTCGCTCTGTTTTATTTTCTTCATACTGCTTTTGAAGCGCTTGTTGCGACTTAGTACCTACACCGGTTTTTTCAAGCTGTTTATGCGCGTTTCGCTGACGGCGTTTCGGGTTATCCGCCTTATGCTTAATCTCTGTTCTGACAGGAGGGCTGAATCGCAAGTGATTGAAATGTTTTAGGATAAAGGCGTAGATCTCCGCATCGGTCGGCTCCGCGCCGAATACAACCTTACATACAGAGAGCTTTTTGCCGTCCAGATCCTCAAATACGCCTACCCAGAACGGCTCGTCAAAGTAAACCGTCAGCTTTGCTTCAGTTGACGGTTCCATTGACGATTTGCGCGTACTGCTCCTCGGGGATCATCGGCGAGGTTATCTCTTTTAATAAATCCTCGCCGATCGTTCCGCTCTCGGCGTACTCTCTGCCTGCTTTGCGGATGAGGTTGAGGCGCGGCTCGGTGACGGCAGCCGCTTCGGGCGCGTTGAACATCGGGCTTTCGGGAACGGTGATGATCGTGTGCTCGTTCGGAAAACACCGCTCGAACTGCATTACGGCAGGTTCAAAGTTGTGTTGGCTGTTCGGGAAGCCGCAGCCGCAGATCATCACATATTTCAGGTGAGAAAAATCCGCCTGACCGACATGCTCATAGCGGTCGCCGACCTTCTGCATCGTCATCCTTGACAGCGGCAGCGTGCGTTCAAGCAGCGCCTTCAGCGGCGCAGGCATACCGTAGCAGTAGAGAGGATAGCTCCATATCAGCAGATCGCTGTCGAGGATTTCCTCCAGAATCCCGCGCATATCGTCGTGATGAATACACTCGCCGCCGCCCAGCATACAGGCAAAGCAGCCGGTGCAGTATTCGATGTGCTTGTCGATGGCGGTAATGATTTTGATCTCGTTGTGAGCGACCTCGTTCATGCCGTCAAGAAATGCGCGTGTGATGTGCATGGTGTCGCTTTTATCCCTCTTGGGGCTTCCGTTTAATACGAATATTTTCATTTTCTCACCCCATCATATATACAGCGCAAAAATGCCGCAGGTGCTTTTCTATGTCCTGCATAACCTTCTGCCGGTACTGCGGCTGTCTGTCGGCTTTTGCAATCATCACCACAACAGGCAAGGTCAGCTCCATGGCGAGAAGCGACGGGTCGTCCTGCTTGAACAAGCCCTCGTTCATCATATCTTCGATGATTTTGGCGTACATCTTTTGAACACCGCCGACTTGGTGGCGTGTGGTGATTTCGGCAAAGCGCTCGCTTCTGAACTGCTCACGAACAAGGAATTTTCGGATTTTCCCGATTATCGGGTCAAAAACGGTAAACTCCACCTTTTTCATAGCGATTGCAATAAATTCATCCCGGCTGTGCGGCAACTTGCCGAAATGCTTCTCAGAGCCGAAGCTCTCTTCATAACGCGCCTCTGCCGTGTCGATCAGCGCGTTCAGAATATCCTCCTTGCCCTTAAAGTGATTGTAGAGCGACGGCGCTTTAATGCCGACCTTTTCGGCGATCTGCTCCACGCCGGTGCCGTCGTAGCCATTCTCTGAGAACAACGTCAGTGCTTCCGCTAATATCCGTTCCTTGGTTGTCATATGCTCCTCCTAAGGTGAAGCTAATAGTCTTTAGCCTTATTATAGCTAATGGCTTTTAGCTTGTCAATATATAAAAAAACGGTCAGCAGTTTCGATGATTTCTGCTGACCAATTGCTTCTATCTTTTCTTGTAGAATATCAATTCCGGATTCTTGCCGTCCGCTTCGTAGGTGCAAATCAGTATAAAATCCATATCAGCGAGGACGCCGAAGCACCGCTCACCGCCGAATTCCGATTCAAGCTGATTGCCGAGATAGGTTTTGCTGTCGTCAAGGAACTTTGCGCTGA
>OMYD01000116.1 GCA_900315195.1 uncultured Eubacteriales bacterium
AAGCCGCCTGTGAGCGGTGACTGCGTTCAAAGGCTCCGAAAATCTGGAAATATCCAAATATATACCCTGCACTTTTGTCAAGGTGAACCCCAACTAACTGAGCAAAAATTTCGAAAAAACTTGGGGTTCACTTTGACAATTTAGGCGCCCTATACTTTAATTATACGCGGGTAACTGTCCCATAAAAAGGACTTTGAACGATAAACTCGAACGTTTTTTTGCTTTTTAAAAAGCGTTAAATAAATATTTTAAAGAAAAAGGAGAAATCACAATGAAAAAGACATTAAAAAGAATCGTAATCGCAATCCTGGCAGTTGCAACAGTAGCTTCAACAGCTTTCGTATTCGCGGGCTGCGGCGAGAAGTCGGATGAGGAAAAGGCAAAAGACGCCGTTAACTCAATGATGGATCAATTTAAAGGATCTCGCAGACTAGGGTTTAAGCGCAACAAAAGGGTGATTTAGGAGCTGAATTATGAACACTTCAAATCTGGTGAATCTGGCGCTCAAGGGCGACAACGCCGCAAGGACAGAGCTGTATAACCTTACTTGCGACAAGGCGTTCTCACTTGCTCTGCAGATGACCAAAAACAAGGAAGAAGCGGAGGATATTTTACACGATTCGTACATAAAGGCGTTTTCAAGCCTTCAGACGATGACAAATGCCGCAAACTTTCCCTCGTGGTTTTACTGCATTGTGTCGAACAAGTGCAAGGATTATTTAAAATCAAAGCGCCGCGGTGTTGTGATGTTCTCAGACCTCGAGGGCGAGGACGACAACGGCGATGAACACGAGTTTGAGCTTGAGGACACAAGCGACGACTATTCACCCGAGGCGAATGTGGACGTAAGCGAAACAAGCAGACTTATCCGTGAGATGATTGACAATCTTCCCGAGGATCAGCGCATGGTTGTTATCATGCACTACCTCAACAGGCTTACGATTAAGGAAATTGCTCAGGCGCTTGATGTGTCGGAAAACACCGTTAAAAGCCGCCTGAGACATGCCAAGCAGAAGCTTAAATTTGAGGTTGAGGACCTTGAGAAGAAGGGCACAAAGCTCTACGGTATCGGCGGAGGCGCGCTGTTCGCGTTTATCGTTTGGCTTCTTAAAACACAGGCGGCGGAGTCATGTCCGCCCGCTGCGGCAAATATTATTTCAAATCTTTCCTCGGTGGCCGGCACGGTTTCCAATGTCGGTCAGGTTAATCAAGTCGGCTTGGGTAACCAGTTTCAGAGAATCCAGTCTGCCGGCGATGTTCAGAAAATCAATGCAACAAATCAGGTTCATTACCGCCCGACGAATCAGGTTCCCGAGACGCCGGCGCATTACCGACCTACAAACCAGGTGCCCGAAACTCCGGCGCATTACCGTCCTACCAATCAAGTCCCCGATAATCCGTCGTATTATCGCCCGACAAATCAGGTTCCCAAGACCAACGCCGTCGGCAACGCGGCGGCTTCAGCGGGAAAGGTTGTTGCGGGCAAAGTTGCTAAAAAGGGCTTGCCAACAGGCGTAAAGGCGCTGATAATCGGACTGGGAGCTACGGTCGTTGTAGGCGGAGCCGTTGCAGGTGTGGCGGTTGCAAATCCCGATTTCAGAAACGCTATTGACATTTTCGGTTGGTTCGGAACAAAAAACAGCAATTCGCCCGAGTCGACTATAAAGCAGTTTGAGGAAGCGTTTAACAACCACGATTACGACGCTATGACAAAAACGTTTACCCCTACGGTTCAGGAGAAATTAAGCTCGGAAACTGAGTCGGGAACGCTCAGCAGTATTTTCAAACTGCGCTCGGCGTTTGACAGCTATCTTAACCTGAAAATGGAAATCAGCGTAAACAGCGTGAGCTATTCGGGAGACAACATGGCTGTTGCCGACGTGGATATCAATTATACCGCGCTGTTGGGGTCGAGGAAAATAAACAATTACAAGCTCGAATTGGTAAAAATCGACGGCAAATGGTATTTCTCGGAACAGGGTGTTACGCAGGCGGCTAAGCTCTTGTCGTAATACTTAAAAAAAGGAGGAGTGCGTTTGACAGAGCAGCAGCTTCAAAGGCTTATCTGTGCCGCGTGCGCTCTTTATTATCCCGGAAAAGATGAATCCAAGGAGTTTCTTGGCAGAATAATCAGAGCGCTTGAAGCGTCACAAACAAATCAGACATAAAAAACCGCGCAATCGTAAAACTTCGATTGCGCGGTTTTATGATTGAAAACAAGATAAAGTGTTATCTCTTGGAAAACTGCAGACGCGTAAAGAAAACAAGGCTTTTATAGTCTTGCCAAGCGCCATATGGAGGATTGCCGATAACTTTTGTATAATGTCCCCCTTTATCGCTAAACAGATCCAATTGTTGATCGAATAAAG
>OMYD01000115.1 GCA_900315195.1 uncultured Eubacteriales bacterium
CATGTATGATTTCCTTTCTGGTGTATATATTAAGTAAGTATTTACATACTGATTTTTTTACATTTTTCCTCTTAGATTTTCCGCCGCTGCGGACAGCGCCGCCTCTACTACGGGGCGCGCGTACGCGTTGCCGAAGCCCGCGTCCTCTACAACGCAGGCAAACGCCAGCGGACAGTCCTCGTCAAGAGCGCAGCCGACGAACCACGCGTTGTTCTTTTTGTTGTCGCCTACCTCGGCGGTACCTGTTTTTGCCCTGACGTTAAGGCCGCCTATTGAGTACTCGGGCATTATGTCAAGAAGCTGCCGCGCGGTATCGCTCTTTACAAGCGAATTGTCGCCGGGCTTTTTAAAGCCGATTTTTCTGAGCGTGTCGCCCTCGGCTTCCTTGATACAGGTAGCGCCCTTGGCGGTTCCGCCGTTGGCGATAGCTCCGCACATAAAAGCCATCTGCATGGGATTTACCTTGTCCTCGTACTCGCCTATTCCCTGACCTACGCCCGACCACGCCAGCGCGTTTGTGTCGGCTCCGTCGGTGTTGTAATGGCCCTTCGCGGTGTTTGTGTCGTCCACATTAAAGCTGGAGTTGATGCCCATTTTGTCGGCAGCCGCCTTCATTTTTTCGGGGCCGAGCTCAACCGCTAACTTTGCGAATACGATGTTGCAGGATTCCTGCATAGCTTGTTTAAGGTTGATCTCGCCGTGAGCCTCGCCGTCGACGCACCTTATGTCATGGCCGCCGATTTCCTCGCTGCCGCTGCAGTACCAGGTGCGCTGATAAATGTCGGGGATATTTTCGATTGCCGCCGCCGCAGTAACAAGCTTGAAAACCGAGCCTGGGGTATATGTAGACGAGAGAACGTTGTCAAGGTACACGCCCTCGTACTCGCTCTCGTTTTCCTCGGTAATTTTGGGAGGGTCTGCGGGGTCGTAGCCCGGGGTGCTTACCGAGCAGATGACCTCGCCTGTTTTGTAGTTGTAGATGACGCAGGCGCCGCGCTTCGGCTCCTCAAAGCCGCTTGTAAGCATATCATAAGCCGCCTTGCAGGTGTCGGCGTCAACGGTGAGGGTTATATCGCGCGAGGTGCGCGAGGACTCGGGCATGTTCATGCCCCAAATGAAGCTGTAGCCCGTCAAGGTGGAGCGCAGCTTGCTTTGAACCGCTGTGGATATATTCATGCTGTCGTCGCCGACGGTATGGAGCAGCGCCTTGCGCACGCTCTCGTCGCTGTTATAGACGCGCTTTTTGTCAACGGTTTTGGCAAGCGACGTGCCGCTGCGGTCAAAAATCTCGCCCGCGTTCTGCAGGCCGCCTTTGACGGCAATATGGTCGTTATACGGCTGGTCGACCCATTTGTCCGCGTTAACTACCAATTCAACGGTAAAATAGCTGATACCGATAATAAACGCCAAGGTAAAAATAAGAATAAATGTGCTTCGCCTGAGCATTCGTTTCATCTGACCACCGCCTTTGTGAAAGAATGTTTGATATGTGATCCGGTTATCTTTTTATTGAATATGTTCGCTCGTCAGCCGCCTTTATGAATGCCAGCAGTCCCCAGCAGGATATGATACTGGAACCGCCCGCGCTGATGAACGGGAAGGTAACGCCCGTGAAGGGCAGGATATCGACCGCGCCCAAAACGTTGAGCGAGAGCTGAACAACAAGAAGTCCCGCCGCGCAGCAAGCCGAGATAGAGTAGAAGGCGCTGCGGCTCCTGGTGGTGATGGCGCGCGTGTAAATTATGAGCAGAGCGACCGCCAAGGCGATTACAATAGCCACGATAATACCCATTTCCTCGCCGATCAGCGCAAACACAAGGTCGCTTTCCGATTCGCCTATCTGCTTAAAGAAGCCGTTGCCTATGCCCACGCCGAACAGTCCGCCGCTGGCGATATACATCATAGCCGTAGCCTGCTGGAATCCGCCCGTTGAGGTGTACTCCCAAACATGCCGCCACGTTTTGAAGCGGTCGGCTACATATGGCTTGTAGCTGAGCACCAATACAACGCCGAATACCGCCGAAGCTATAGCGAGGATAACGGTTCTGAAATCGCCCGAGCGCATAAACGCTATGAGCAGGAAGGTTATAAAGAAGATAAGCGCGGTTCCGAAGTCGCCCATAAACGCCA
>OMYD01000113.1 GCA_900315195.1 uncultured Eubacteriales bacterium
CAAGCCGATGGGAATGCTGCTGCTCCACGAAAACGGCACGGTTACAATCTGCCACAGCAGGACAAAGAACCTCAAAGAGGTCTGCCAAAGAGCAGATATTCTCGTTGCCGCGGTGGGCAGAGCTAAGTTTGTCACAGCGGATATGGTCAAGGACGGCGCGGTTGTAATCGACGTGGGAATGAACCGCGACGAAAACGGTAAGCTCTGCGGCGACGTTGACTTTGAAAACGTCAAAGACAAGTGCTCATACATAACTCCCGTACCCGGCGGAGTAGGCCCGATGACAATCGCAACGCTGATGAAAAACACAATCAAGGCGTGCAAGATACAGAACAACATTAAATAATCACACATTTAAACACTTGACAACAGGCAGTACTTATGTTATAGTATATAAGCCGCATATTGCGGGTTAGGGGCAAGTGCGCTCTTAACCAAGTAACATCAGTTCACCCGCAGATAGCGAGCCCAATAAAAAGGATGGAGAATATGTACGCAGTTATTCAGACAGGCGGAAAGCAGTACAAGGTAACAAACGACGAAGTTATCTTTATTGAAAAGCTTGAAGCCGAAGCAAACGACACAGTAACCTTCGACGTTGTTGCACTCGGTACAGACGACGGCATTAAGGTTGGCACACCTCTCGTTGAGGGCGCTAAGGTTACAGCAGAAGTTATCAAGAACGGTAAAGGCAAGAAGATCAGAGTTGCTACCTACAAGCCTAAGAAGGGCGAGAAGAGAGTAAAAGGTCACAGACAGCCTTACACTAAGGTTAAGATTACATCAATCGAGGCGTAATGATTAACGCGGTCTTTACGGTATCAGGCGGTTATGTTCTCGGCTTTGAAATCAGCGGACATTCGGATTTTTCCGAACAGGGCTCCGACATTGTTTGTTCGGCAGTCTCATCCGCGGCTTATATGACCGCGAACACTATCACCGAGGTTCAGCACTTAAACGCTGAAATTACCGTGAACGACGGATTTATGAAACTAAATCTGTCACAGCAGGACGCAAAAACCGCAGAGGTTATCCTGAACGGTTTGCTGCTCCACTTAAACGCTCTTAAAGAAGAGTACAAAGAATTTATTAAAGTAAAAATTTCGGAGGTGTAAGGTAATGCTTAAAATAAACATTCAGTTATTCGCTCATAAAAAAGGTATGGGTTCTACAAAGAACGGCCGTGACAGCGAGTCAAAGCGTCTCGGCGTTAAGCGTGCGGACGGACAGAAGGTTCTCGCAGGCAACATTCTCGTAAAGCAGAGAGGAACCCACATTCACCCCGGCAACAATGTCGGCAAGGGCTCTGACGATACACTGTTCGCAAAGATCGACGGCGTTCTCCGCTTTGAGCGTGTCGGCAAGGACAGAAAGCGCGCCAGCGTTTATCCTGTTGAGCAATAATTATCGGTTTATTCGGGTGGGTTGTTTGATCCACCCTTTTGTTTTAGCATTTTTTGAGAGGTTATTTATGAAAGATCCGGTTTCAAAACAAATACGCAAAATATCCACCGACAGCTCGCTTTTACTCCTTATTTTCCTTGCCGTTACTCAGGCGGGCAGGATCGGGCTTTTTTACCTGACAAGGGGCTCGGACTATGATTCGCTTTTAAGGAACGACAGCTTTTTTACCATGCTATGTTATCTTTTGGTTTATCCGCTGCTGATGCCGCTATTGTTTTTGATTTATAATAAAAGAGCCGGCAAAAAGAACGGGATAAGACTGAAAAACACTTTTTTTAGTAATAACGCAAGCGTTATGAACAGGATTTCAATTCTACGATAAGTAGTTTGATATACAATTATCATAAAGAGTTTGATCCTGGCTCAGGACGAACGCTGGCGGCACGCTTAACACATGCAAGTCGAACGGAGATAATGGATTTATTCGTTATCTTAGTGGCGGACGGGTGAGTAACACGTGAGCAACCTGCCTTTAAGAGGGGGATAGCTTCTGGAAACGGATGGTAATACCCTATAACATATCTGTAAGGCATCTTATGGATATCAAAGATTTATCACTTAAAGATGGGCTCGCGTCTGATTAGGTAGTTGGTGAGGTAACGGCTCACCAAGCCGACGATCAGTAGCCGGACTGAGAGGTTGAACGGCCACATTGGGACTGAGACACGGCCCAGACTCCTACGGGAGGCAGCAGTGGGGAATATTGCACAAT
>OMYD01000112.1 GCA_900315195.1 uncultured Eubacteriales bacterium
CACTGAAATTGGGCAAAAAGAAAATGCACCGCATACCTCTAAATGAGATAAACAGTGCATTTTGGCGTCCCGGAAGGGGCTCGAACCCCCGGCCTGTTGCTTAGGAGGCAACCGCTCTATCCAACTGAGCTACCGAGACATATTCAATTTATATTAAAAATATTCAAATTAGGGAAATGAACCATCTGCCGCTTAGGAGGCGGACGCTCTATCCTGCTGAGCTACGAAGACGTATCACTCTTATCATTTTATCGCAAAGTTACGGCTTTGTCAAGCGTAGAATCGCTTTAAGTTTCCCCAAAACCTGCGAGCAAAAGCTGAGGT
Source organism: uncultured Eubacteriales bacterium (assembly GCA_900315195.1). Taxonomy (GTDB): domain Bacteria; phylum Bacillota; class Clostridia; order Oscillospirales; family Acutalibacteraceae; genus Ruminococcoides. Next base: position 325 of record OMYD01000112.1, read on the forward strand.
GAAGGCGTGGGAATAGCGAGCAGGCGCTTCAGCCCCGACTTGACGTACTTCAAGGTTTCATAGATACCGTCTGCGATGGCGTAATAGACGAAATCAGGCGCTCCGAACAGACGCTTTGAAACCTCGATGATCTCAAAGCGCATACGGGTAAAGAACGGCTTGTCGGACAGCATGGAAATATAACCGATGGCAAGCGTCAGAAGCAAATCGAGAGTACGGATAGATTGCAGAGAACGCACCCTCAGATTCTCGTAATCGAATTTTTGCTTTTTGAATTTGAAGTATTCCTCGATTCTCCAGCGCATCAAATACGCCTTGCAAACCGAAATCCCGATTCGTTTATCGTCCGATGACAGATTGGTGATCAACAGCATTGGTTCCTCGCCGAAACCGTATACAACCACTAATTGTAATTCAACATTTTTGTATTTAGGCAGTTGAATCGAAATAATACTGATTTTGACGTCTACTTGTTTGCCGCTTTTGTTTTTGAATCTCAGGCTGTATTTACCCTTGAAGCGATTGGCGACAGACATGATGTTTTCGGTTTTTCCATTATAGATAACATTACGGTTCTTTTTGGCTCTGATAATGAACTTTTCGTTGTTTCTGATAAAGTAACGGTAGTATTTGTTGTTGTCAAAGCCTCTGTCCATCGTCCTGACATTGTCTTTGGAAAAGTGTCTGCTGATATATTCAAAGCAATCAAGATATTCCTCGATTTCGCTGACAAAGTCTTCATCCTTGGTTGAGTAGATACGGCTGTATATACCGAAGGGCAGCTTGTTTTCGCTTGAGAGAACCGCTGCGCCGATAGTATGGTAACCGATCCCGATCTCACCTGTGCTGCCGTCGCGTACCTCGCAGAGCTTTTCAAGGTGTTTGCTGGCGGGCTTGGTGATGTCGGAACCATCGACAATTATCAAGCTGTCATCATTATACCGGCGTTTGATTGCTTTGAGATAGTTTTCACGCACGGTTTCGGCGTCTGCTGCTTCAAAGTCCGCAAGATTTCTCGACAATCTGTTGACTGTTTTGATCAGCTTGATGTTTTCATGCAGGCTGCGGCTGATTTCAGACAGCATACAGCTTCCCGAGGCAAGCGTTCCGTACAACATATCTGTTACGAATTTCTTATCAGGACGGTTCAAGCCTTTTGAAATTTTTTGAGAATAATTCAAAATACCCCTTTTCAAATTACCGTTGAGTGTGTTATAATTCAACATAGTGCAATACGCTCCTTTGGTATGGTTTTGTTCCAATTTAATTATACCATTTTTCGAGCGCTATTGCACTTCTTTTTTTACCCGATTTTCATTTTTTTATTGCCGAGTTTTCCCTTAACCACGCCATTTTTTCAACATTCACGATTGCGTTTTGGGGAAACTTAAAATTCCCGACGCCTTGCTTTTTGGTGGGAAATGTGTTATAATTGGGATTCTAAGGTGATTTGGCGTGATGAAACGGCACATTTCAGCCCGTTCAGCGCGAACATCTTATGTCTGTAAACTAAAATGAAAGGGAGTGATTCTATGGTAGATACAACCTGGGATTATTCTGAAAATACACCGGAGATCAACTTTCTCGCGGAGAAAATGTCGGAGAACTCCAAGATAGACCCGGCGCTTTACGGCAAGTACGACGTTAAGCGCGGACTGCGCGACATCGACGGAAAGGGCGTTCTGACAGGTCTTACCGACATCTCGACGATCAAGCAGAACAAGCTCGTCGACGGCAAGCTCGTACCCTGCGAGGGCGAGCTGTATTACAGAGGCTACAACGTCAACGACATCGTAGGAGGAATCCTCGCCGACGACCGTTTCGGCTTTGAGGAGGTTGTATATCTGCTTCTCTTCGGCGAGATGCCCAACAGAGAACAGCTCCTGAACTTCAAGACGCTTCTGGTGCAGTACCGCACCCTGCCGCAGAACTTCGTCCGCGACGTTA
>OMYD01000108.1 GCA_900315195.1 uncultured Eubacteriales bacterium
ATCAACCTTGACGATTACACTCATGTTGAGTTTATCAAAAAGGTTTGCGGTGTTCCAAAGACTATTTGCTGCCGCTATAATCCCGGCGGTATTTTCAAGCTGGGCGACAGCAAGGAAAAAATCCAGGTTATGGACAATCCGGGCGACGCAAAATACGGAATGAGTGAGGAACAGATGACAAAGGCTTTTCTTGAAGTGAAAGCCGCTGGAGCCGAAGAATTCGGTATCCACGCATTCCTCGCGTCAAATACGGTTTCAAACGATTATTATCCCGAGCTTGCTTCCATTCTGTTTAAGCTGGCTGTAAGACTGCATGAAAAAACAGGCGTACATATTAAGTTTGTCAACCTTTCCGGCGGAATCGGTGTTGACTATAAGCCTGAGGACATGAAGAATGATATTGCGATCATCGGCGAGGGAGTTCACAAAAAGTTTGATGAGATCCTTGTTCCGGCAGGAATGGGCGATGTGGAAATCTACACAGAGCTAGGCAGGTACATGCTCGCGCCTTACGGTGCGCTTGTAGCTACCGCTATTCACGAAAAGCATATCTATAAGGAGTATATCGGACTTGACGCATGCGCCGCTAACCTTATGCGCCCCGCCATGTACGGTTCATATCATCATATTACGGTTCTCGGCAAGGAAAACGAGTCCTGCGACCATAAATATGATGTGACAGGCGGCTTGTGCGAAAATAATGACAAGTTCGCTATTGACCGTATGCTGCCGAAAATCGATTTAGGGGATATTGTTTATATTCACGATACGGGAGCGCACGGCTTTTCAATGGGCTACAACTATAACGGAAAGCTCAGAAGCGCCGAGGTGCTGCTGTGCGAGGACGGCTCACACAAGCTTATCCGCCGCGCTGAAATGCCGAAGGATTACTTTGCGACGTTTGATTTCTCTGAATTTGATTTAGCATAATTATTTACCTCTTACAGGTCTTAACAGACAGGTAAGAGGTATTTTTTTAAATAATGTAAACTGAATAACCCAAAACCTCCGATAAATACTGACAAAACAGCGAAAATGTGGTATAATAAATGCAAGGAAAAGAGCGGAAAAGCCGCAAAAAGCTTGCATTTGGAGATGAATGGGATGTATAAATTCGACAACGGACAGATAAGTTTAGAGGATTTCGGGCAGCCGGTTGGCATGAATCTGAAAAATAGTAACCGCTGGGTGAAGCGTGCACAGACGATTCCGTGGATAGAAATTGAGAAGAAATACGCAAAGCTGTTCTCAAATAAGAAAGGTAATGTTGCGAAATCTCTTCGCCTCGGTCTCGGCGCGAGAATTATTCAGGCGGAGTACGGCTACTCCGACGCCGAAATCCCGCTTCAGATTCAGGAGAATCCATATCTTCAGTACTTCTGCGGCTACAAAGCCTTTGACGACAGCAAGCCGCCGTTCGATTCGTCCATGATGGTATATTTCCGCAAGCGCTTGACTCCTGAAATCATCGGAGAAATCAACGAAATGATTATCGCGGCAGAGCAGGCGAAGATTGAGAAAGAAACCAAAGAAGAATCTGACGATTCCGATGATGATGACAAGAACAGCGGAACAATTATAGTTGACGCTACCTGCGCACCGTCACAGATTTCCTACCCTCAGGACGTATCCTTGCTCAACAAAGCGCGTGAGTGCAGTGAGAAAATCATCGACGAACTGCATGTGAAGGGTGAGCAAAAGCCGCGTACTTATCGCAAAAAGGCGCATAAGGACTACACGTCATACTCCCGCAGCCGCAAGCCTAAAGCAAAACAAACACGCAAAGCAATCGGCAAGCAGCTTGGCTATCTCAAAAGAAACATAGGCAGTATTGAAAAAATGCTTTCTTCGGGAAAGGAAATCCCGATAAAATTCAAAGAAAAGTTTTCCACAATCCAAACAATTTACAATCAGCAAAAAGAGATGTATGACAATCATACTCACAGCGTTAAAGACAGAGTTGTCAATCTGAGCCAACCGTGGCTTCGCCCGATAGTAAGAGGAAAAGCTAAAGCTAAGGTTGAATTTGGCATAAAGCTTGATATCAGCGTTTGCGACGGATGGACGCGATTGGAACGTCATAGTTTCGACGCGTACAACGAATCAACCGGCTTACAGGATATGATTGAGCGATACAAAGAGCGCACAGGGCATTATCCCGAACGCATTCTTGCGGATAAAATCTATCGAAACCGAGATAATTTGAGTTTCTGTAAGCAGCATAACATCAGACTTTCGGGACCGGCTCTCGGCAGACCGAAAAAGGACACTGAGATTGACAAAAAACAGAATTACATCGACGAATGCGAGCGTGTCGAGGTTGAGCGCAAATTCAGCCTCGCCAAACGCAAATGCGGTATGGGTATGATCGTGACAAGATTGAAGGAAACAACTTGCCACAGCATCGCTATGTCCGTCCTGCTCCTCAACCTGAGAA
>OMYD01000104.1 GCA_900315195.1 uncultured Eubacteriales bacterium
TTCCAGTATGAACTGACTGAACAATTCCTGAAGCTCTTCGGCATGTCCGTATCTGAACCGGTTGATGGTGCTTTTGCTCGGCGCTTCGTATTGTTGCAGTAGCCATAGAAAACAAATATGTGTTTTGCAGGCGTATGCTATCTTCCGGCTTGAATAGATACTGTTAATGTGAAAGGCTGTGTTATTACGATAGACGCAATGGGAACGCAGACAGCAATTGCTGAGAAGATTCGCGCGAAGCGTGCGGATTATACGCTTGCAGTCAAAGAAAATCAGCCAAAGCTGTACGAGGAAGTATCGGAATATTTCGGAGATGAAGAACTGCTGAAGCAAATCAAAAACAACGGCGGATATAAAATAACGAAAGAGAAAGCGCATTCAAGCATAGAAATCCGTGAGTATTATCAATGTAGCGACATCAAGTGGATGGCTGAAAAAAGCAGGTGGAAAGGGTTAAAAAGCATAGGAATGGTACGAAAAACCATTAAAAAAGGAGATAAAACCGTTGTAGAAAAACGCTATTACATCAGCAGCCTTGCAAATGATATAGACTTATTCGCAAGAACGATCCGTGAGCATTGGTCTGTTGAAGTTATGCACTGGCATTTGGACGTTACTTTCAAAGAGGACGACAATACTACAAAAGATAAAATCGCCGCGCAAAACCTGAATATTATCAATAAGTGGTGCTTATCTATCTTAAAACTCTTTGAAATCGGCAAAAAGAAAATGTCCTTAAAAAAGAAACGATTTTGTATTTCACTTGATACAAGGAAATACTTTCAGCAAATTATGGCTCTTTGATTTTTAAAAAATCCAATATTCTGACTTTTATTGAACAGGATTTTTCATGCGTAGGGCGTGAATCAACGTGTAGTTGCTATAGACAAAGGCGTGGTTTTCTGTTATTATATAGTGATATAAGGAACACTTTTAGAAATGGAATGAGAAAGGGTATATGAACAAAGCGCGGACACGAGGTCACTGTAGTCTGCTCGGACGAGGACAAAAGAGGAAAAGACGGCTATGTGGTGATGCCGACCCTCAGCCTGGGTCCGCTTAACAATTATGTAAGCAAAAACGGCGTTTCGCTTTCGCGCGCGAACAAAAGGGTGCTTAAGCCCGTTATCCAAAACAGCGACGTCGTTCATGTGATGATGCCGTTCATGCTGGGCACGGCGGCGGTCAAGCTGTGCAAGAAGTATGATATCCCCGTCACGGCCGGCTTTCATATGCAGGCTGAAAATTTTACCAGCCATGTTTTTATGAAGGACAACCCGCTTGCCAATCAAATCACCTACCACACGATATACCGCAATGTTTACCGCCATGTGGACGCGGTGCATTATCCCACCGAATTTATACGCAATGTGTTTGAGCAGGCGGTTCATCACAGGACGAACGGGTATGTGATATCAAACGGCGTGGGCGAGCGCTTCAAGCCTATAAAGATCGAAAAGCCCGCAGAATTTGCCAACAGATTCGTCATCATTTTTTCGGGGCGTTACAGCAAAGAGAAGTGCCACAGCGTGCTTATCGACGCCGCCGCGCTGTCGAAGCACAGCCGCGATATACAGCTGATTTTCGCGGGCGAGGGTCCGTTGAAGCAAAAGCTCAGGGAGCGCGCGAAGAAGCTTTACAACAAGCCGCTGTTCAACTTTTTCCCGCACGACCAAATGCTCAACGTGCTCAACTACGCCGACCTGTATGTGCACCCCGCCGAGATCGAGATAGAGGCGATAGCCTGTATGGAGGCGCTCGCCTGTGGGCAAGTGCCGATCATTGCGGATTCTCCGCGCAGCGCGACCGTTAAATTCGCGCTTGACGAGCGCAATCTCTTTAAAAACCGCGACGCGCAGGACTTAGCCGATAAAATCGACTTTTTCATCAAGCACCCCGATGTGCTTGAGGAGTACCGCGAGCGTTACAAGGGGATAGTAGCGGACTTTTCGCAGGAAGCCTGCATGGATAAGATGGAAAAAATGTTTTACGAGGCTATGAAATGAAGCGCGTATACTACTACAACGACGAGGTGAACGACGATTTCGCGTCCACCAACGGCAAGATAAACAGCGACACGGTGAACGGCGATTATCGCTACAGTCACCCGTCCGTCGGGTGGAAGATAGCTTCGTTTTTCGCTTACCGCGTTTTCGCCACGCCGCTCGTATGGCTTTATACCAAGGTGTGGCTGGGCGTGAGGGTCAAGAACCGCAGGGCGCTGCGAAAGGTCAAGGGCTGCTTTGTGTACATGAACCACACGCAGAACATAGCCGACGCGTTCCTTCCCACCATTTCGGCGTTCCCCAAGCGCGCCTATGTAGTCACGGGACCCGAAACGGTGTCTATCAAGGGCATACGCGTGCTGGTTGCGCTGCTGGGCGCTGTTCCGCTGCCCTCGGCGCTGTCGGCTTACCGCAATTTTGAGCATAGGCTTAAAGAGGCTATGCAGGAAAAAGCGGCGGTGTTTATCTACCCGGAGGCGCATATCTGGCCTTACTGCAACTTTGTGCGGAGCTTTCCCGACAAGTCGTTTTCCTACCCCTGCCGCACGGGCTCGCCGGTCGTGGCGGCGGTCACGGTCTATCGTCAGCGCAGGGTGTTCAAAAAGCTTCACCCCAACATAACCGTTTATTTGAGCGAGCCGTTTTATCCCGACCCCTCGCTGCCCGAAAAGCAGGCGCGCAAAAAGCTGCGCGATCAGGCTTATGAGTTTATGTCGCGCACCGCGAAGGAGCATGGCAGCTATGAGTATGTTAAATATATAATGGCTAGCGAGTTATAAGTAATAAGTAATAAGTAATAAGTTATATGCAATAAGTTATAAGTAATAGGTTATAAGTATGTAGGGGTTGGGCTTTGAGCCGGCCCCCTGTTTTTCATTCAGTAAACCCAAGGCGCTTGCTGTTGATACTCACGCTTTGATCGAAAAATAATCATAAATTTGAGAATGGATATCTCTGCTTCCGAAAAGAGCAATTTCTATAACAAATACATTCGCAAAATGCGGCTTGAAATTGATAACGGTATACTGAAAATCAAGGTTCAATAAGAATAAAAAGATAACCTTATGGTTCTGCACAGTGCAGTTTTCAGTCGGCGTCGTCTTGCCAAAGCTCGATACGCCTGTTATGACCTTGAGCCTTACATAAACCTTATGAATTATTATCTTCTACTCACTATATAAAGAGGATGCTAATAGTTTTTGAATCTCCGCGAAATGGATAGTGGTGAAGGTAATGGAGGAAAAAGCGTCAATTGGAATACTGACATTGCCAAATACAAATTCGAAGGGATCGTGCTGTAGTTATACTGCCGTGGATGGATACCCGAAATGCCGAGCAAATACAGGCTGATCAAACCATTCTCAGATCTCAAAAGAGTCGTGGGATATCCCATTTCATTGGATAGTTCCGATATCTCTTTCAAGATAAGAACAGCAGTCGACATATCTGTCTTATCGATCATGTGCAGCTCTTCTTCCATCTG
>OMYD01000102.1 GCA_900315195.1 uncultured Eubacteriales bacterium
TGATAGCAGCGGTAAGGGTTGTTTTACCGTGGTCAACGTGGCCGATAGTACCAATGTTAACGTGCGGCTTATTTCTTTCAAACTTTTCTCTTGCCATGGGAAATTTCCTCCTTAGTCTTGTAAATGATTTGATTTACATTATTTTTATTATTGTATCAATTTTTACAACAAAAATCAATAGCTTTTATTGTCTGCGGCAAATTTTTTTACCGTTTACCGCAGCTTTTCAGAAGAAATCAGTCTTTCTTCTTGTCGCTCATGATCTTTTCGGCGATGTTCTTGGGAACCTCGGCGTAGGTGTCGGGCTCCATTACATACTGGCCGCGTCCCTGTGTCTTGGAACGCATGTCGGTAGCGTAACCGAACATCTCGGAAAGCGGAACGTGTGCGGTAACGCGCTGAACGCCGTTGTCGGCCTCCATGCTCTGGATCATGCCGCGGCGGCTGTTGAGGTCGCCGATAACGTCGCCGAGGTACTCCTCGGGATGGAGCCGGCAATCTTAAACGCCATCTCAGAGGAGTCGACCTCGTGGTATGAACCATCGTACAGCTCAACCTTTACGTCAACTACGTTGTAGCCTGCTACAACACCGCTGAGCATCGCGCCCTGGATACCCTGATCGACAGCGGGGATATATTCCTTGGGAATAGCGCCGCCGACAACAGAGTTAACAAACTCGTAGCCGTGGTCTTTGTTCGGGAACACGTTGATCTTAACGTGACCGTACTGACCCTTACCGCCTGACTGACGGGCGTATTTCTCGTCAACGGAAGCTTCCTTGCGGATTGTTTCCTTGTAAGCAACCTGGGGAGCACCGATGTTAGCCTCTACCTTGAATTCACGAAGCAGACGGTCAACGATGATCTCGAGGTGAAGCTCACCCATACCCGCGATGATTGTCTGGCCTGTCTCCTCGTCGGTGTAAGCCTTAAAGGTGGGGTCTTCCTCAGCCAGCTTTGCAAGCGCGATACCCATCTTCTCCTGACCTGCTTTGGTCTTGGGCTCGATGGCAACGCGGATTACGGGCTCGGGGAACTCCATTGACTCCAGAATGATCGGGTGCTTTTCGTCGCAGAGCGTGTCGCCTGTGGTGGTGTTTTTAAGACCAACCGCCGCGGCGATGTCGCCGCTGTAGCAGCAGTCGATATCCTTTCTGTCGTTTGCGTGCATTTGGAGAATACGTCCGAGACGCTCTCTGTTGCCCTTGACAGAGTTGAATACTGTTGTGCCTGCGTCAACCTTTCCTGAGTAAACGCGGAAGAAGCAGAGCTTACCAACGAACGGGTCGGTAGCGATCTTGAACGCGAGAGCTGCAAAGGGCTCTTCGTCGGACGCGGGTCTTTCCTCTTCTTCGTCGGTGTCGGGGTTTGTACCCTTAATAGCGGGGATGTCTGTAGGTGCGGGCATGTAGTCGATAACCGCGTCGAGCATCATCTGAACACCCTTGTTGCGGTAAGAAGAACCGCAGGTTACGGGAACCATGGTGTTTTCGATTGTAGCCTTACGGATTACGGACTTGATCTCCTCAATGGTGATCTCCTCGCCGCCGAAGTATTTCTCCATAAGCTCCTCGTCGAGCTCCGCAACGGATTCGATGAGCTTCTCACGGTACTCCTCGGCAATTGCCTGCATGTTCTCGGGGATTTCCTCCTCCGAGTAGTCTGTGCCGTCCTCGTTGTGATAAATCTCGGCCTTCATTGTAACAAGGTCAATGATACCGGTGAAATCACTTTCGGCGCCGATAGGCAGCTGAATCGGCACAGCGTTACACTTGAGTCTATCCTTCATCATCTGAACAACATGGTAGAAGTCAGCGCCCATGATGTCCATTTTATTGACATAAACCATTCTCGGTACGCCGTAGTTATCGGCCTGGCGCCAAACAGTCTCGGACTGAGGCTCAACGCCGCCCTTTGCGCAGAGAACCGTTACAGAACCGTCAAGAACACGCAGCGAACGCTCAACCTCAACGGTGAAGTCAACGTGTCCGGGGGTGTCGATTATGTTGATTCTGTGCTTTTTATACTGATGCTTGCTGCCTTCCCAGAAAGCAGTGGTAGCAGCAGAGGTAATGGTGATACCGCGCTCTTTTTCCTGCGCCATCCAGTCCATGGTAGAGGCGCCGTCGTGGGTTTCACCAATCTTGTGGTTTACGCCGGTGTAATACAGGATACGCTCAGTGGTAGTCGTCTTACCGGCATCGATGTGAGCCATGATACCGATATTTCTTGTTTGTTCAAGTGATACCTGTCTTGGCATAAATTCCTCCTAAAATTACCTGAACGATGGATCGCCTCAGCGATATTACCATCTGTAGTGAGCGAAAGCCTTGTTGGCTTCTGCCATCTTGTGAGTGTCCTCGCGCTTTTTGAACGCGCCGCCGGCGCTGTTTGTTGCGTCGAGGATTTCGCCCGCGAGTCTTTCCTTCATGGTCTTTTCACTTCTGGCTCTTGAGTAAGTTGTGATCCAGCGCAGACCCAGTGTCTGACGTCTTTCGGCACGAACCTCCATAGGAACCTGATAAGTGGCGCCGCCTACACGGCGAGCCTTAACCTCGAGAACAGGCATTACGTTTTCCATAGCCTGCTCAAAAACCTCAAGCGGGTTGTTACCGGTCTTATCTGCAATAATTTCAAATGCACCGTAAACGATCTTCTGGGCAACGCCCTTCTTGCCGTCGTACATGATGTTGTTGATAAGACGGGTTACAAGTTTTGAATTATAAAGCGGATCGGGTAATACGTCACGCTTCGCAATAGAACCTCTTCTTGGCACTTTGCTTCCCTCCTTCACAATAATTGAGATATCATAGGTACTCGAAAGCGACAAACTCCCGTATGCCAACAAGAACCTCTAAGCACCGTAAGGGTACATATATATAGTATAGTTCCTGCCGCATAGCAGAACTTAAATTATTTAAGTCAAGAGAGCTTTGTCAATTCCTTATTTTTTCTTCGGACGCTTAGCGCCGTACTTTGAACGGCTCTGCATACGACCGTTTACGCCCTGCGCGTCAAGTGTACCGCGGACAATGTGGTAACGAACACCGGGGAGATCCTTTACACGTCCGCCACGGATAAGAACAACGCTGTGCTCCTGAAGGTTGTGACCGACGCCGGGGATGTAGGAACTGACTTCGATACCGTTAGAAAGTCTTACTCTGGCGATCTTTCTCAGCGCTGAGTTAGGCTTTTTAGGGGTAGCGGTCTTTACAGCAGTACAAACACCTCTTTTTTGCGGGGAGTTCTGGTTGATAGCAACTCTTTTCTTAGAGTTCCAGCCCTTCAAAAG
>OMYD01000100.1 GCA_900315195.1 uncultured Eubacteriales bacterium
TGTTTGCGGAAAACCTCCTTATGCTTTGGATTAGGCTAATTTTATTCCAATTTATGCGGTTTGTCACGTGCGATGCATAAGTTCACAAACTTTTAACGAAAAAGGCTGCAGCATTAAGCGACTCCTCAATATATAGCAGACATCTGCAAAGAAAATCTGCTTTATACTCCGGAGACCGGCAAACCGCTGAATCCGGATTCCTTCAGCAAAAAGTTTATTGATTTTATCAAGGCGCACCAAGATGATCTGCCCTATGTCTCTGTCCACTCCATGCGACACACCAACGCAACCTTAATGATTTCAAGCCATGTCGCCATTACAACGGTTGCCGCGCGCCTCGGGCACGCCAACACATCAACTACCGCTAAAATATACGCTCATGCGATCAAGTCTGCCGATGAAGCCGCAGCCGAAACTTTAGAAGATTTGCTTAATCCAAATGATTCGACGAACACGGCATAAAATTAGATATCAACTTCACAAATGTAAAAAGGCAGTCCGAAAACCAATATCATTAAGATAAGCCAAAGGGAGCTTAAGAAAAAGCACACTTGCGAAAAGCAGGTGTGTTTTTTCGTAAAAAAGTGCAAGGCAATAAGACTGACCGAAATAGTCAGTCAAAAAAGAGATATTGAAAAAGCATAGGAATTATGCTACTCTGTAAGAGAAGCTGGCAGGCGGGATACTACGGAGGTTTCTCGGCTTGGAAAGATTAGGACGATAGGGCAAAATATGTTTACTAATCACAGCTTCAACAGCTTTAGGAGCATATCTGCCAAGTAAAAGATTGCGGCAAGCGTACACAGCAACAGAAAAGTTAATTTTGTAGAGATGTTTTCTTTTCTTTTTTCGGATAGCTATGTGTGAAGTAACAAATTCGGAGAAGTTGTAAAGAGTAAGGCGCGCAAAAATTTCTTGGAGGATATGCTCCGATTTTTTAGAATGAAAAGCGGACAGACCAATAGTATATTTGAGTTTTCTGAAAGAAGTTTCAATACCCCAACGCATAGAATAAAGCTGTTTTAATATACACGGGGGAAATTCATTCTCATCTAAGTTAGTAACAAGGACTTCAAATAAATCGTCAGTTATTTGAATACGAACGAATCTTAAATGTAAAGAGTAATAAGTAGCGGGAGCAGAATACTTAGATGAAGAAGGCACGACCTTAATTCTGCATTCCGCATTCCGCATTCCGCATTGATTTGACGCGCCGTTGCAAAAACTCTTTTATTGCTTCAATCTGCTTTCCCGCGTAATCATACGCGTATTGGTAGCCCTTTTCCAGCTTGTCCCTGTTCATTTCAAACGTGCCTACAAGCGTTCTTTCGGGGCGGACGGTCATTATCCTTCCCTCGTCGATATACGGCTGCATAGCCGCTGCCTGGGCGTTGTAGCGCTCCAACCTGTCAAAAAGCCTTTTTGTAAGGTTGGGATAGTTTTTATATACCATCTGCATAGTGCGGTGATAGCGGTTGTAGTCGGTAGCCTGCTCGGTAACGGGCTTTGACATCACCACAAGCAGCTTGTCGCAGCCCTGAGAGAAGGCGCGCTCATAGGGGAGGGCGTCCGCAATGCTTCCGTCGAGGTATTCCTTGCCGTCGATCTTAACCTTTGAGTAGAGAACCGGAAGCGAGCACGAGGCGCGCAGAATATCCATAAGGCGCGTTTCGTCGCTCTTTTCGCGGAAGTATTCGGGCAGCCCGGTTGCGCAGTCGGTCGCTACGATCTCGGTGATGATATCCGACTCAAAAAACGCCTTGAAGTCAAACGGCAGCCTTCCGTAGGGGTATTCGTAGACCATCTTTTTAAGGTCGCCGCCGAACATCTTTTTCAGCCCTACGCCCGTTAAGCCCTCTTTTTGAGGGATGATGATTTTTTTAGTCCGCTCGCTTTGCCCCGCAACAAAGTTGAGCGCCGCCTGTGCGCCCGAGGAAATTCCGATGATGTAATCGAAGCTGATATTGTTTTGCACAAGACGGTCGAGCACGCCCGCAGCAAATATCCCGCGTCTGCCTCCGCCTTCAATAATCAGTCCTTTCATACTTCCTCCTTAAGCTTTGCCGTCTTTCGGTAAAAAATGTCTGCTCGCAAGCAGTCCGAAGCCCTTTGACGTCAAAATGGGCTTTGAGATTTTTTTTGCGGTTTCGTCACTTAAGCTCAGGTTTTGAGCAAACTCCGCACCCGCTTTTTTTATGTCCGCAAGGTAGCTTTCGCGCTGCCTTATCGGGTGGTCGGCAACAAATATCTCGCCCTGAGGGCACAAAATCGGCGTGTATTTTCTGCCGCCGAGTATCAAATCGATCTGGCTGAGCAGAGCCGAATACACGGGCTCAGCCTCAACATAGCCGCAGCTTGAAATAACGACCAGCTTTTTGTCACGCACAATCTCATCTTTAAAATCGTGGAACGACGCGCTGTATGGGTCGCTGCTCTGCGACATGTACGGAACCATAAGCGGAAGGCAGCGGTCGGTGAGCGCCTTCAGCTGAGAGGGGACACCGAAAAAGTACAGCGGAAAGCTCACTATGATAATATCCGCGCTGTAGATTCTTTCGTGGATATCCTTGACGCCGTCCTTGATCTTGCAAACGCCGGTACCGCTTTTCCAGCAGTAGTAGCAGCCCGTGCAGGGGTTTACGTCGCACCTGTAAAGCTCAACGGTTTCAAGCTCGGTATCGGCGGGGAATCCGCCGACAAACGCGCGCGTGATATTCATGGTGTTGCTGCGCTCACCCTTTGGGCTTTCGTTTATTACCAAAACCCTCATTGCGCGTATACCGTATCCTTGTCGATCGAGGTGAACATCATGCTGCCCTTTGCCTTAACGACGCCGTCGCAGCTTATTACCGCGCTGAACTCATACGCCGCCGCGGTCGCGCGGATGACCTCGACCTTTATTTCAAGTCTGTCGCCCGGAATAACGGGGCGAACGAACTTAAAGTCTTTAACTTTTAAAAGCACATACAGCTTGTCGTCAGCCGAGGCTGTGTCAGGCGATATGACAAGGCTGCAAAGCTGTGCCGCGCTCTCGATAAGCAGCACTCCCGGCATGATCGGAGCGTCGGGAAAATGCCCCATAAAATGCGGCTCGTTTACCGAAACGCACTTAATGCCCGTCGCACTTTTGTTTTCTTCCCATTCAGTCACCCGCTCTATCATCTGAAAGGGCGGGCGCTG
>OMYD01000099.1 GCA_900315195.1 uncultured Eubacteriales bacterium
GATGCTGACCGGACCGCCGGTGTAAGCGCCGAGGTATTCCTCAAAAGTAATGCCTTTTGATGTGATCTCCTTGGCGGTGTCAACGTTGTCGAGATAGCGGATGTGCCACGGCTCGTAGCCGTAACCCGTGATGTGCTCGCTGCCGTCGAGATAGCGGAGAATAAAGCCGTAATCGGCGAGCTTTGCGTGGATCTTTGACCATACGTCGGTGTACTTGATCATATCCTCGTTTTCGACAACGTCCTTGCCGTCGATAATCAGATAAAGATCGAGCGCAAGTCCCGTGTGGTGCTCGGAATATCCGGGCTTTGCGACGGTCTTTGCGGCGTAATCAGCGCCGTATTCCTCGGTGAACTCATCCATAATACGCTGCTGGTCGGCAATGCTTCTGCGAGCGGAGTCGAGGTCGACAGTTACACCCTCTTTTTCAAGCTCTGCCTTGAGCTTGAGATAAGCGTCATAGGCTTTTGTTTCAACCTCAACATCGTCGCCGACGGAGTTGGTCATGTGTACGGTTTTGAGATGTTCTTCCCAATCATTGGGGAGCTTGTGCGTCTTGTTGACAAGCGCCATGTAGTCAATGCTGTCGGTCTTTGCCGAATCAACCGTCGCCGCTGTTGTTGCCTCGCTTGCAGTGTTTGTTGAAGTATTGCCGCAGCCTGCTAAAACAACAGTTGCAGCAATGCACATGCAAAGAAGGGCGCAAATGATTGTATTCCTTTTTATGCTCATAATCTATATCCTCCGTTTTTTCCATTGAATCGATCACAACGACACAATCAGGATCGACATGCTGCATAATGTAATACATCTGCTCCTCGGGTACCGCGACGCAGCCGCCCGTGCGCGGCTTTCTGTCGCCGAGGCAATGCAGGAAAATAGCGGAGCCTTTGCCCGGCGTTCCTTCCTCGTTATAGCTGATATTCATACAGTATTGGTACTCGTACTGATAATCGACAATATGCTCGCTGTCCTCGGTATTCAGATTCGGATGATCCTTGATGCTTACCATCTGATTGTATTTGATGTTGTTGTCGCCCGACCAATAGGTATCGTTATTTACCTTGGTGTATTCTATGGCGCAGCCGGGATCGTCTGCAATACCGAAAGCGGCGTTGAAGCGGAAGATACCTACAGGTGTTTTTCCGTCGCCTTCTTTTGTCTTACCCAAACCTTCTTTTCCGATATATCCGGGTGTGGAGGTCAGCATTTTCCAGCTGCCGTTCTCGTCTTTTTCGTGCATGGAGATCCAAGCCGTTGAACGCTCATAGCCGGCAACCACAAAGAGCTGCTTCGCGTTCTTTGCGGCATCGAGCTTTGTGACCCACTCGGGAGAGTACTGAGGCTCCTGAGAAAGGCGCTCTCTGGGAGTGGAAAAGGCTGTGGCTTTTGAAGCTGTGTCGGCAGTCGCATTTTGGTTCGTGTTGCCGCAGCCGGTGAATACTACCGCCGCTGCCATGCAAAGGCAGAGAAGAATGCAGGTAAAAGTCAATTTCTTTTTCATGGTGGTTTCTCCTTTTTGTTGATAAGATAAATATAACATATATATTTGACTTTGTACAGATGCAAAATACCCCCGATTTGTAGCCTAATTTACACGCTGCCGCCAAAGTGTAGCCAAACAGACAAATCATAGGAAAGACCGGTGTTCATTTCATCTTCTCAAATATTCCGCCGAAACGGGGAACTCAAAATAGGTATCGGGATATGGCTCATCCTTCAGGGTGAAGTGCCACCATTCACAGTCGATCGGCTCAAAACCGTTGCGGACCATCGCGCGCTGCAACATCATACGGTTTTCGTACTGCTGTTCCGTGATGCCTTTGTAATCCGGGTGCGAAACAACGCTGAACAAATCGAACGGACTTCCCATATCAAGTTCCTTACCCGTACTCATATCAAGGAGCGTCAAATCGACCGTGCTGCCGCGGCTGTGGCTTGATTTCTTGGCAATGTATCCCTGTTCAAACAGCTCTTGCTTTTGCAGATCGGGATAAAAGTACGGCTTCATACGAATATCCTGATCCTCAATACCCCACAGCACAAAATGCTTGACGGCGCAGGCGGGACGGTAAGCGTCAAATATTTTCAGCCTGTAGCCGTGAACGATCATTTCATTGCTGACGGATTTCAGCGCACGCGCCGCTTCCTTAGTCAGCAAAGCACACGGCTCCTCATAGCCGTCGATCCTTTCACCGATAAAATTGTAGGTTGAATAGTAGCGGATTTCCTGCACGATATGCGGTACATAGTCCGCAAGCACCACGAAACCCGAAGGATCTGCCGTGATATCCGATTTATAAATTTTCATAACAATCACCCCGGTTTATTTTTTGATATAATAACCATTTTTGGGCTTTGTTTTGATTATAACACATTTGAAGGAAAAAATAAAGAATGCTATTTTACTTACTTACAAAAATCTAAAGCCAAATATATAAAAGCAAAAAATTGCTGATTCCCACATCTTTTGTAAAGTGGAAACCAGCGGATTCTATATGTATCCTATTCGGTTTTCATTTTCCGCTAACATCATCGCGGATTGTTGCTACACAAAGTTTTCAATACAGAATAAAAGTATATGAAAAGTAAGCCTGTGTTTTAAACATAGTAATGTCAAAAACACATACTTCTATTCTGTATGTTTATCAAACAGTATTATTCAACTTTGTGTAGCACTTTTATCTTACCATATCCACATCATTATTTCAACCCTTTATACAAAAATTTGCTCTTTTTTTCTGCCTTTTGGTATGCTATAATGAAGAAAACCGACAGCGGAGGGCAAGCGCAGCACAAATCTTTCCAAAGTGCAATTATTTGACGGTTTTTCAGTCTTCGGTTTTCAGTATTCATTTAGAAAAATTAAAAAACCCGCCACTTTCGTGACAGGATTTTCGCTTTGGTGGAGAATGCTTATATTCATCTTTCGAAACGCTCTGCCCCGCTTGATGGGTTCAGTGCGACCGGAAAAGTTTCTGCAATCCCCGTCCGTTAATAACGTTACAGTGTGACGTTTTCTGCGTTTATTGCCCTATTATTGTTTTTCTGATTTGAACAAACTGTTTTTTAGAGATTTTTCCTCTGTCTAATAATTGTTTATAATACTCTAATTTTTCCAAATCACTCATCGAAGTATAATCAGGATCTTTCTTTTCTTCTACAGTTTCACTCGTTTTCTTTTTACTATTAAGTGCACTTGACTCATTCACTGTATCTGCTATTTCCGTTTCACTTACATCCGGGTACGATTCAATTGAAGTCATTTTTCCTCTATCAGGCAATGCAACAATAAGCAAAACGCCAACAATACCTAAAAAGAATGTAATCCAAAGATATTTTTCCTGTGGATAGCCTTTTTCCTTAGCAACAACATAAAACTCTTGACTAACAAAGAACCAAACAGCAAGTGCAATTAATACACCAATCACAATAAATGCTACCATTTAATAAACTCCTCCATAAATAATGTATTATCCAAATAGAACTGTTCATCAAAGCGCGCAGCCAATTCCTTTTTCATTATATCACAATAATGCAATTTTTTTCAATCCTAAACAGCCACAAATCTGCATTTTTATTCTGCCTATCAGCACGTTTTACCATATCCTTTCAATTCGTTTTTTAGACATAAAACCAGACCTCCTGCGTCATCGTGTTTTCGCAAATGACGCAGGAGGTCAGGATTTTTTTGAATAGATAGTGAAAACCCGCATAAACACTGAGTTTAAGCGGGTTTTGGTGGAGAATGCAAGACTCGAACTTGTGACCTCCTGCGTGTGAAGCAGGCGCTCTAACCAGCTGAGCTAATCCTCCGGTTAAATTTTGGAAGAAGTCCGCAGGTAATCTGCGGACTTCTTTGGT
>OMYD01000097.1 GCA_900315195.1 uncultured Eubacteriales bacterium
CTAATGAACAAACTAAAAAGGAGGAACAGATGATGAGACAGTACGACAAACAGAAAATCGCCCGCATCCTCGGCAAGTTCATGGCCGGCGAAACCAGTCTGGACGAGGAGCAACTGTTGGCAGAATACTTCCGTACCCACGAGGTGGGCAACGAGTGGCAGGAATACAAGGAGATGTTCGCCCTGTTCGACAGCGGAGCGGTTGACATTGAACAAGAGGCCAAACCGACAGCTAAACCAAAGGTTGTCCCCTTCCGATGGATTATGACGGGAATTGCAGCAAGCATCCTGCTCCTAATAGGTTTCTCCATACTGATAAAAGACGAAAGGCCTACCGAGCAACAGCCTGTCGTAACAGAGACGATAGAGCAGAACACTCAGCAGTCCACTAGCTCAGAACCTATTATTGAAGAAAAGAAAGAAGCTCCACAGAAGCCCTCTGAGCCAGCACAAAAATCCCATCAAGCTAACAAGCCCCATAAGGTTCCCCAAGAACCCCTACTTGCACAAGCAGAACCTGCTACGGAGGCTCCTGCCAGAAATTATTCTGAGGAGACAACTTCTAATTCGTCTAACCCGTATCTAATTGTTACAGCTCAGTTGCAAGACCTTCGTTCGCGCGGCGAGCGTCTTGACCGAGAGGTTGCAATGATGATTCACAATTAATATAACATAAGACTATGAGAAGAATACTTGCAATCATGCTGACGCTTGTTATGCTCGCGTCGTGCATAGCCGCCTTTCCGCTGAACGCTCAGGCGTTTGACAACGACGTAAAGTCGGGCGTAGTCGCAATTGTTTTCTATCTTAAAGGCGCAGGTCTGTACATTACCGACGGAAGCCAGTATCAGCAGATCCAGCAGATAGGCGACACCGAATTTTCGGGCGGCACGGGCTTCTTTATCGGCGAGGAAAAAGAAAACCCGCAGTATATCGTAACAAACGAGCATGTTGTAGACAGCTATATCAAGGTTGGCGAGGGCAAAAGCTTTTTGACTCCGCTCGGCACGACCTATCAGAATTATCCCGTATATCTGGGCGCCGAGTCAAGCGAGCTTCGCGTTTACTATGACAAAAATGATTACGAAACCGCGTTTGTAGACAGCTACGGCGACAGCGAAAAGGTCGATATCGCGGTCATCAAGATCCAAAAGCCCACAACCAAGCGCCACGCTCTTGTGCTCCAGACTCCGACCGATGATATGGTAGGTTCAACCGTTTACACCGTCGGTTTCCCGGGCAACGCCGATAACCAGTTTACAAGCGTAAACAAATACGGCATCGAGGACGCCACCGTTCATAAGGGCGTTATCAACAAGTTTGTTGTAAGCGAGGGCGTAGGCGTTAAGAGGATCGCGGTCGACGCCACTATCCAGCACGGCAACTCGGGCGGTCCTCTGGTAAACGAAGAGGGCAATGTACTCGGAATCAACACCAACATCATCTCAAACAAGCCCTATGACAACCAGGTCGAAGCTGACTACTACGCTATCAACACCAGCGAGCTGAAAGACTTCCTCGGCAAAAACAGCATTAAATACATGGACGCCGAAACCTCAAAGAAGGGCGGCTTAGAGCCTTGGCTCCTTATCGTTATCATCGGCGGCGCTGTTGTTCTTCTCGGTATAGCCGCGGTTATCATCATCCTCTCGCTCAAGAGAAAGAGAGATAAAAACGGCAATTTGGTCAACGCTCCCGCACCGGCATATACTCCCCAGGCTGCTCCCTCGGCTCCCATGAACTACGGCGCAACAACGGCTCCCACTCCCACAAAGGGTATCGCGCGCTCACAGTCGGCTCAGCACGCGGGCAAGGCGTTCTACATCACCGGCAAGCCTACGGTTATCGGACGCAACACCACCGACTGCGCTATTGCTTATGAGATGGGCACTCCCGGCGTAAGCGGAAAGCACTGCACACTCAGCTATGACGGTCTGCTTGAACAGTTCACCCTGACTGACATCGGCTCGTCGTTCGGCACATACCTCGGCAACGGCACAAAGCTTACTCCGAACGTTCCCATTAAGCTCAACGCGGGCGACAGCTTCTATGTAGGCGACAAGGCGAATGTGATCACGCTTGAAGTCGAGAAATAATAATTTGTAAAATCTTGGGGCAGGCATTCGGTTGCCTGCCCTGTTTTTGCGTATAATACTAATATCCAATAAAACCCTTTAACATCTGTTGCGTTAAATTCCGCATAACTGCGTTGTTGTCCTCGGAATCCGTCAGGATTCCTGCGTCCTCCGCCTTGTTCTGCTGAATTTTCCGCTAACATCTGTATTAAAGCGTTTTAATGGAAATTAGTATAACGCGTAATTGAAAATAGAAAAAATCCGTGAATTTAGGGGTTGAATGTTTTTAAGGGATATTGTATAATATTGTTAACCTATATCAAAAGGAGGAATTCCATGCGCAAAAGAATAAAGACAATGCTCTCCGCGTTTTTGGCGGCGTCTATGCTTGCAAGCGTGCTTGCGGTTTCGGCTGTTCCCGCTTCGGCAGTTGACGCCGAGGTCGAGGCTCCGCTTACCGTAAAGGCGACCTCCAACTACTTCCCCACAACGGAAAATAAATACTACGGACTGAGTGACTTTGAAGACGAAAACGGCGATGTTTTTGTTACCGTTGAGTACAAGCTTTTTGCTGATGAGAAATACCTGATCAACATTGACGTAGGCGAGTTTACATATGATCCCGATGTTCTTGAGTGGAGCGAGGATTACAACAAATTTATGCTCGATCAGAACAGTGTTCTTGATTTCTTCCCGTTTGCCGCAGAATACAATCGCGGCATAGGCGTTGTTCATAAAACCGACGAAGGAAGGATTGTAGCAAACTACTCATCTATAAGACCGGCGGCATGGGCTTATGAGGAAGACGGCTCAGCGGCAACGGTAGTAAGAGCCGTGTTCAAGGTTCTTGACCGCGAGGCAGGCGTAACCACGGTAAACTGCTCTGTTAAGTATCTTGCCCTTTGCGACGAGTCCGAACCCACTCCCCATGTTCAGCACCAGATAGTTGATAACGGCACCGTTAATGACCTTGGCTTGGGCGAAACGCTTTCAACGGTTATTTCACCCGAAGCACAGGAGGCGTCGGATATCATAGGCAAGGTTACCTGCAATGACAGCGTAACAGTCAATGACGCCACAGAGCTTCAAAGGTATTTTGCGGAAATGACCGACCTTGATCTTTCATCAAAGGAAATGCTTATCCGCGCCGACGCAAACCGCGACGGCAAAATCACCATCCGCGACGTAACTCAGATCCAGCGTTATGTTTCAGAGTTAATTGATACATTGTAAAAGTGATTCAGCGGCTCAGGTTTAATGACCTGAGCCGCTTTTATACGCAAAAACAGGGCAGGCAACCTAATGCCTGCCCTTATTGGTTTTATTTTCTATTATTTTTCAACCTCAAGCGTGAGAACATTTGCCTTGTCGCCAACG
>OMYD01000046.1 GCA_900315195.1 uncultured Eubacteriales bacterium
GGCTGGCTCAGACTGACGATCCTGTCCTTAACACTGTGCGTACGGTTATCGTACATTTCTTTTTGCTGGGTGTAGATCGTTTGGATTGTGGAAAACTTTTCCTCGAATTTTGCGGGAAATGTTTTTCCACCGGCGAGCATTTTTTCGATGTGACCGATGTTCCTTTTGAGATAACCAAGTTGCTTTCCGATCGCCTTACGCGTCTGCTTTGCTTTCGGTTTGCGGATGCGGGCGTAAGAAGTGTAGTCTTTATGCGCTTTCTTGCGGTATGTGCGCGGCTTTTGCTCACCTTTCACGTGCAGCTCGTCAATGATTTTCTCGCTGCACTCACGAGCCTTATTGAGCAACGAAATGTCCTGCGGATATGAAATCTGCGACGGAGCGCAGGTCGCGTCAACGATCATCGTTCCGCTGTTCTTGTCGATATCATCGGAATCGTCGGATTCGTCTTTTTGTGATTCTTCCTTCTCTTTTTCAAGCTTCGCCTGTTCGGCGGAGATTATCATTTCATTGATTTCTCCGATGATCTCAGGTGTCAGGCGCTTGCGAAAGTACACCATCATCGATGGATCAAACGGCGGCTTGCTGTCGTCAAAGGCTTTGTAGCCGCAGAAGTATTGGAGATACGGATTCTCTTGGATTTGAAGCGGGATCTCCGCGTCGGAGTAGCCGTACTCCGCCTGAATGATTCTCGCGCCGAGACCTAGACGAAGCGACTTCGCGACATTGCCCTTCTTGTTGGAGAAAAGTTTCGCGTATTTCTTCTCGATCTCAAGCCACGGAATCATCTGTGCGCGCTTCACCCATCGATTACTGTTTTTCAGATTCATGCCAACCGGCTGTCCGAAATCTTCAAGACTTATCTGTCCGTTATCGAATTTATACATCCCATCCATCTCCAAATGCAAGCTTTTTGCGGCTTTTCAGCCGTTTTCCTTGCATTTATTATACCACATTTTGACAGGTTTTGCACTGTTTATCGGATAATTGAGATTATTCAGTTGGCATTATATTCCGCTAAAATACGCAATGATACACAGCACAAAAACTGCAATAATAGTATATCCAATCCGCAAAAGCTTTTTTTCTAAGTCAGAATTCATTAATAGACCCAAGATGTAGAACGGAAAGTATGTAACAATTCGATCATCAGCGGTTTTTACAAAAATATATTCTGTTAACAAAACAAGATAAAAGATTGAAGCAATACACACCTTCCATTTCATATTAATATCGCTTAAAAAAATCGGCGTAATTAAATAAAACAGAATGAGAATTGTTAAAAACCACATTGTCATTATCATCGGAGGATAAAACGCATTTATACAAGTGACCGATTTGAAAAACATTTTTTTTGTTTACTTATTCCAGAAATATTCCCAACAGGAGTAAATGCTATCAATGCGATAGAAAGAATATATAAAGGGAAAATAGCAATCAATTTATGTTTAATATAATTAATTCCATCAGAAAAGGAATACACCTGATATTTTGAAGATAATCTCCCAGAAATAAAGAAAAATGTAGCGAGCACACTTCCTGTAACATACCTCCCATATAAAAAAACTTCAACTGGGTGGTTAATGTAATGTGACATATGTAAAATTCCGACTACCCATATCATGCACAGCACCCTAGCGTAGTCATATCTTATAATTCGACTTCCATTTTTGGCATGAGCTTATATATTCATAGATTTCTCCCTTAATGAATTAAGGCCATAATTATTTATTTATCAATTCATCTGATTTTTTCTCCACACCATTTTATTCACTACATTAGTGTATGACTGGATGATTTTGATAACTTTATTAGAAACGTTTTCGTCTGTGTAATCCGGCACAGGAACGCCAAGGTCGCCGTTTTTGTTCATCTCAACTGCTGTGTCAACGGCTTGTAGCAGGCTCTTTTCATCTATGCCAGCGAGAATGAAGCAGGCTTTATCGAGTGCTTCGGGACGTTCGGTGCTGGTGCGGATGCAGATTGCCGGGAACGGCTTGCCGATTAAAGTGAAGTAGGAGCCAAACCGCACATAAGGAGCGGATAAGTTTATTATAGCCCGTCCGCTCCCCAAAATCAAGATATTAGGAGAAATATTTACCATGAAATTGTTAGTTACCCGTTAGTTATGAAAACCGCATAGGCAAGCCGTTTGCGGATATTCAAATTTAACACCCCTGAAAAATAGCGGTATAATCGCACTTTTCAGGGGTGTTAAGACTTGGCATTGGCTGTAATGATTGATACAATGCACCCTGATGCACCCTCTGATTTAATTGTTCATCACTTATTCAGCGAGCAAGTCCTTATGTACTGCCTGACGTCGGCGCCGGATTGCAGATAGTGCAGGAGTATCTCGGCGCAGGCGCGGCTGTCGCTGTTTGCCTGATGGTGGTTCAGGCAAATGCCGTAACGGTCATACACATCATTCAGCTTGTGGCTTACACCGGGTGTAGTCTTCTGCCCAACTGCACGGTGCAGGTATAACGCACATACGGTTTCCAGTTGATTTGATAATCGCGCAGGCAATTCTTCAGCACATTCATATCAAATGCAGCGTTATGCGCCACAAGCAGACCGCTTGACATCAGCGGCACTATTTCAGCCCAAAGCTCGGGAAAGGCCGGCGCGCCGAATACCGTTTCTTCACTTATACCGGTAAGGCGTGTATTAAAATAATCAAACGGCTGTTCCGGATCAATAAGCGTGTAGTATTCATTGACGATAACGCCGTCCTCTATCACGGCAATACCGATGGCGCTCATTCGATTGTTAAGTCGATTCGGCGTTTCCACGTCAAACACAACAAACCGTGACATATCCAAATCTCCTTAATCTTACGTTTGCGATCCGCAACACGGGAAAGCCGCAGTTCGGACATACGCCGCCCTCCATCGGTGTGCCGCAGCGTGGGCAATCCATTTTAAAACCTCCTGATATTTACGAGTGAAGCAAAAGCCGAAAGCAGCCGAAGCTTCATTTTATGCCGGATAATAAATAAACATATTTTTGTTTGAAATTATACTCTTTCCGTTTCTGACAACAGTTTTTTCGCGGCACTTTTCGCAGTTGCCGCAGCATGGCTTTACGCTCAGAACTGAAAAGGGATAAACGCGTATATTGACTTCGCCGCAAAATGATGCGGACGGCTTGATCTCGACCGGCTGACGGCAAAGCTCGATACCGCTTATTCCGTATTCCGACAAGAATTCTTTCTGAAAAAATATTGACGGCTCGGAAAGATGCCGCAAAAGGTTTTCGCTGCTTTCGTTTCTTTCCGAAAAAGCGTAAAACGGATCGGTGTCCTGCCCGGAGAGGAGCAGACCGGCGGTAAGCTTTGCGCTCAGATTTCCGCCGCTCTTCATTTTGCCGCAATACGCCAAAGCGCCGTAATCGTTGAGTACCAGCTCGGCTTCGTTTTCATTGAGGTGCTTTGAGATCAGATCGATGATCTCCTCAAAATCTTCAATATGATCGGGCGTGACGGGCGGAATGACAAACACGTTTTTGCCACCCGAAGCCGCGTTTTTGCCGAGATACGCCTTTATTTCCCCGAACGCGCCGGGGCAGCTGTGGTGGCCGGCCGCGTTTTTCGGAAGATAACCGCTTTTACAATCGGGTAAGAAACGCGGCTGAGCTTTGTCCGTATAATAGCAGCTGCAGGAATGAGAGAAGGTGCTTTGATAAAGCTCCTTCTTTTTTGAGGCGCTAAGCTCCCGCGACCTCTTTATAAAAGCGAGCCATTCAACTCTCTTGTGTAAGGGCGTGCCGCGGCCGCCTGTTTTGCCGATTGAAACGCCCGCGGCTTCCAAGTCGGGCAGGCTGCAAACGGCGCACGGATCTTCCTGAGGAGCGCCGTACTGCATACACAGATGAACGCACCCCTTTGAATAATCTATCTGAGAAAAACAGGCTTTGTTACAGCCCGATAAATAGTTTTCTGCGTGAATGCTGCGGCAAAAGCCGTCTATCATTCTGCACTTGTCGCCCATTATCATCGCTTCAAATTCCATATCGCCGTTTTTGGAGCAAACCGCCTTCATCTCGCCGATACTGAGACAGCGCGGAAGAACGACTCTTGAAACGCCGTATTCGCGGAGCATTTCGACCGCGTAATGATTAAACGCCGGAATAAGCAGCGAGGCGGTGATCTTTAGATTTTTGCCTGCGTTTGCTTTTTTCAGGCGGTATAAAAGCCCTATGTCCCTGACGATTATTCCGCTCCCTCCGATCGACCTCCATCTGTCAATAAGGCTGAGGATCGCGGGATACTGAGAGCCGCTGTATCTTGAATTTACCGTCAGATACACGGGAACGCCCAAGCTTTTCGCCTTGGAAACGGTGTTTTTCAAATCCTCCCATGAAGAAAAATTGGCTTCGCCCTGCCGTCTGTTCATGCTGTCGTGCCTGCCGTAGGACGCCTGCCACTTTTCGTCGAAAAAGCCGCAGTACAGCTCGTCAGCTCCCGCGCGGAACAATTCTTCGACCTCGCATGACGCGTTAACCGGCGCCGCAAGCTTCATCAACCTCACTCCTCAATTTAAGAATACTGCCGCTGTCGGGCGCTTCCGTGGTTTTTACCGCTTCGTAAGCCAGCCCGTTTATCTTTTTCAGCAGGCTTTTGAGCCTGTCTTTTCTGCCGCTGTCACCGCTTAAAAAAGAAAAGCACGCCGCGTTCGGAAGCAAAACGGCACATCTGCTCCACAGTTCAAACAGCGGATCAAGCACAGTCTTAAGGCGGTCGTAATATTTTGCCGCCTCTCCTGAAAGAGGCGCGGGAACAACGCCGCTTTTGCCGAAGGCTGAGTGAAGCTCGCTTCCCGGGAACAGGATAAGCCTTGACAGAGCCGCTTTAGGCGAAAACAAACCGTGCCGGCGCAGAACCTCTGTCTCGCCCAGCGCTCCGCCGACGCTCTGGGAAGGGTGCCACAGAATATAGCCTGCCTCGCACTCGATACCGCCGCTTCGGCATTTTTCAATGCTTTGCAGAAGCTCCTCGGGCTTAACCGGCTTTTTCCACTCCTTAAGCGTGTTTTTATTCAAGCTTTCAAGCCCGGTAAAAACCCGGCAAAGTCCGCCCGAGTGAAGGTCTTTCCATGCGCTCGCCGAGCCCTTCAGCATTTCCGCCGCCCTCAGCTCAAGGGAAAAAGCCGCTCTCAGATTCCGCCTTTGCAGCTCGCTTACAAGTTCTTCAATTCTTTCAAAGCCGCCGAATTCGTCGTCGGTAAAGTTGACGACCGGTTCGATACCGTAACGGTTAACGGCGGCTTCTATTTCATCAACAACAAGTGAAATATCGCGGGCTTTGAATCTTCTGAGCTCGCTCGGCAGCCCCGGCGTAGTGCAGAACGCGCAGCTTCCCCTGCAGCCCCTTGATGAGCGGATGTTAAGCACTCCGCCTTTTTTTATATACAGGCGGATATTATCTCTTGACTGAAACGCCCAGTCGTTCGGATCAAGAAATGTTTTGGAAAGCGGCGGTTTGTTTTCAAGGCTGCGCAAATAATTCATCGACGGCAGCTCTCCTTCGCCGGAAATCAGGAAGGTATCGCGCGGAAAAAGCGCCCTTGCTTTGGAGGGGTTTGTTGTTATAAATAATCCTCCCGCAAAAAAATGTCTGCCCGAGTCTTTCAGCTCCAGAAGCAGCCGCAGGGCGTCGGGGACGTCTTCCTGAGTCATTACGGAAAAACCGACACAATCCGGCTTATATCTTTCGATATCGTTAGCGGTTGCGCCGATCCTTCTGTCGAACACCCTGCAATCATAGCCGTTTTCGGCAAGGAACCCGCAAATCGCCTGAGCGCCGCAGGGCTCCTGGAATTCAAGTTCTGTTTGATCGTATAAAGGGCGTACAATTGCGATTTTCATAGTTTATAATCTATACTATTTCAGGGAATCTATTTTTGCGGACAGGTATTCCTTAAGCTCCTTGATGTCCTCATCCTCTTTGTCAAAAGTTTTCTTCTCCTTTTTATTGAGCTCATCAAGGCTGCTTTGTATCCGTTCAAGATTTGTCTTGTTATCGGATTCTTCCATTTCAATATAGTTTTCGTTATAAGTCAGCGCCGTCATAAACCTCACAAACTCTCCGGGGTTATCATCCGCGAGCTTTTTCAGTTTACTGTCAACTTCCGTCAGTGTAACGTTTTTGACTTTGTCAAGGGCGCTGTTCTTGCTGATTTTATTGGCGTGTGCCGCAACAAGCAGATTTATAACATATCCGGTCGAGTTTTTCAGCTCGTCTTCTGAGGCTCCGTCCTTTATGGGGTTATTTGAAACCAATTCGCATGCCATTTTAAATGCGTCCTCATTCTTTTCAAGCTGAAGCCTTGCAAGCACAAGGTTATTTTTGACGTCGTTTTTTGTGTATGCCGAAAGGGACAAACTGTTGTTGAGCGCCAAAAGGTAATTGCACTCCGCTTTTTCAAAATCCGTATCATTGTAAGAGGAGTTGCCTGTTTCAAAAGATGTATCGGCGTTTTTGCTGTCCCTTGCGTTATAGCATTCGGAGTATTTGTTATTATGCAGGTTGCTCAGGTCAGACTCCGCCGCTTTTCCGGCGTCCGGTATGCTGCTTATCACTATTTTGCCGTCATCGCGCTCGGTGAAAACGAGATTATCGGCAAGCTTATCCTCGCACTCAAAAAGCAGTATTACCTTTGTGCCGTATGAGGAATCCCGTGCAAGCAGGTAATACGGCTGATAAGCGGTACCCTTGCTGTACAGATAGGATGATTCAAGCAAAGCCAGCCCCGCGTCATCGGTCTTGTCCTGAAAAGCGACTCCGACCTTTGCCAGCCGCTTATACTCCGAGGACTCTTTTATTGATTTTATATCGGTGCTTTTGTTCCTCATCAGCAGCGAATCATACAAAGGCATGTTGCCCATTTTAACGGCGTATTTTCCGGTACCCTCCATTTCGGTCAGATCTTTTTTCTGAACTACCGCAAAGGAGAGGTCGTTTTTCTCCATACTGCTGTTGTAACCGGGAGAATCCTTGCCGGACGACGAATTTGACGAGCATGCCGCGAATGTCATTACGAGCGCAGCCGATACAACCAATGAGAAAAACTTTTTCATCTTATTTTTCATAACCGCCCTCCGCTGAATCAATGAACAGGATAACAGGTGCAAACCTTGTTGCAGGAGCAGTAGCTGCCCGAGCCTGAATTGCTCTCGCACGAGCATTGAGAGTCACAGGTGCAGTTGCTCTCGCACGAGCACTGGGCGTCGCAGGAACAGTGGCTTTCGCATGAGCACTGGGGATTGCAGGTGCAAACCTTGTTGCAGACGCAGACCGTTTCGGTAACGGTTTTCATTTCTCCTGTATAAAGCTTTCCTGAGGATGAAGTATCCGATTTGGAGCTTTTTGTTTCCACAAAATATGTTTTCATTCCGGGCTTAAAAACCGATTTGCCGTTTTTTACTATTGAAACCTCCGGCTTCGGAAGCTTTTTATTAGAATCCTGAGATTTGACTCTGTCATCATTCATGTTGTTTCCTCCCGTCTTCAGTCATCGTTATCGTCAAGCTCCTGCGCGATCTGTTCAAGCGTAAGAGCTCTTGTTATTTTACATCTGACGCTGCCGCGGTGCTCCTCGGGCGGCTTTGAGCCGACCAGCTTGGCGGGGCAGTCGCCTGCGCAGTGATATTTGCAAAAGCAGTCTTTGCAGTAGGGGATATTAGTTACGTTAAGGCGGTGCAGGGCTTCCCGTTTTTTGTCGTCAAAAACAAAGCCGCCGACCGACGGATCGTATTTTCCGTAGATAAAAGGAAAAGCTCTTTCGTCGCATTCCTCGCACACCTCAAAGCACGAGGTCACAAGTCCCTGAGCCGTTACAGAGAACGAATCTCTTGAAACGCCGCAGAAGTATATTGAGGTGTTATCGGTCTTTACCGCCGAGAAAATCAGGCGGATGTTGTGCTTTTTAAGTATTTGCTTTGCCTGTAAAAATTTTTCAATAAAAACATCGGCGTCGGGAGTACGCACCTTTGACTCGATGCTTCTTCCAGATTCCCAAACGGGCTCTACATGAAGCTGTTTGCAGTTTGGGTAACGCCCGGCAATAAACTCGGCTATTTCGGGCAGCTTCAGCACGCTTTCGGAGGTGAGCGTTGTTCTGATTCCAAACGACTTTTCCGCGTCATTGAGCCGCCTGAGCGTTTTGTCTATCGACGGAAAGCTGGGACGTCCGTCAGAAAACGGTCTTTGCGCGTTCTGCATTTCCTCCGTTCCGTCAAAGGAGATATTTACATTGTCCAGCCACGCCATTACCCAATCCGCTATCTCGTCGCTCCAGCAGCCGTTGCTCGCCGAATACAGCCTGACCTTCAGGTTGTTTTCTTCGGCTTTTTCCTTGGCGTATTTGCAGATCTCCTTCATAAAGCCAAAGGCGGTAAACGGCTCGCCGTTGCCGTGAAAGCCAACGGAAATACTGTCTTTTCCGGCGGAAACGGCGTTTTTTACAATATAGTCAACGGCAGCCTTGCCAACCTCGGGCGGCATTTTATGCCTTATTTTTTCGGCGGAGGCGTAGCAGTATCTGCACCTCAGGTTGCAGCCGTCCGACGGAAACAGCGTCACCTCAGCGGGAGGAGCAACAGCGCATTCGGGGATGATGTCGTCCTTAAAGAAGCCGTGCTCCTCAAGGAGCTCGATCACCGGTTTGTCCTCGGGCAGAAGGGGCTCGCCGTTTATCCGCCTTGAAACGGAATTAACGGCGGAGTCGTTGAGCCTTGCCGAAAGCTTTTTCAGGGGAGCGTACAGTATGGGACCTTTTTCATCTTTCAGCAAAAACAGTTCAGACTTTATTGAATTCATGAGATACTTTTTTTACCTCCACTTTGTTCTGCAAATAGCCGGCTTTCCCAAGTGTGATGTAAAAATCGGCGATATCCTCATCGATTTCCGGGCGGTCGATTTTTTCGGTTATCTGTTTGAGGGTATGCCTGCCGTCAGCTAACTTCAACAGGCGGTATCCCATGCCGTTCACCTTGAAAACCAGCTGACCGTTCACATATGCCTTGCCGCCGTCAAGCGTCTGGATATAATCGACCTCGTTCGCGAGCAGAGGTCCGACCGCGTTTTCGGCGTCTGCGGATTTCAGTACGGACGGCAGCGAGGTAGCTCCGAATCCCAAACCGCAAAGCAGCACAAAGCCTGCGGTCCCCTTTAAAAAATCGCGTCTTGTCACTTTTATCTCCCTTCCGCCGCAGTAAAACAAGCGGCTTTTTTGTTAAGATAATTGTTTTTCAATAAGGTATTTGGTAATAGCCCTTGTCACCTTGCACCTGTCGCTGCCCATAAAAGACTGCGGACTGTTTGTTGACAAAAGCTTTGCGGGGCAGTCGCCCGCGCAGTGATATTTGCAATAGCAGTCTTTGCAATACGGCATATTGCTTACGGTATAGCGGCGCAGCAAATCAAGCTTGTCCGCGTCAAAGCAAAAGCCGTTTATGCCGTTGTATTTGCCGTATATATAGACGTCGGAACGGGTATCGCCCCGATCATACACTTCGTAACAGCTTGTTACAAGCCCCTGAGGAGTAACGACAAACTGGCCGTCGGGTACACCGCAGCCGCTCAGCCGGAGCTCGTTGATATTCGCTGTCGCGTACATCAGGCGTAGCCGGCCGCCGAACTGCCTGTCCGCCTGTATATAACCGTTTATAAATCTGTCAAAATATGTTTCCCCGTCCTCGGCGCCCGAAAACCTGCCTACGTTCCATACGGGCTCGAACTGCAGCCATCCGCATTCGGGGTAAGCCTCTGAAACATACCTTGCGGTATCAACTATGCTGTCAACGCTTTTCGCCGTGACCGTGACCTTTATTCCGAACGCCTTTCTTCGCCTGTTAAGCTCGCGCAGGGTACGGTCGACAACGGAAAAGCTCTCTTTGCCCGAAACGGTCGGCCGCTGCGCGTTCTGAACGCTTTTGATACCGTCAAACGAAATCGCGGTCTCGTCGATTTCGTCTGTTACCCACGAAAGGATATCATCGCTCCAATAGCCGTTGCTGACAGCGATCAGAGTAACCGGAACGCCGGTTTCTTCTGACTTTTCCCGGG
The DNA here is from genome assembly GCA_900315195.1 of uncultured Eubacteriales bacterium. Classification (GTDB taxonomy): domain Bacteria; phylum Bacillota; class Clostridia; order Oscillospirales; family Acutalibacteraceae; genus Ruminococcoides. Next base: position 10,070 of record OMYD01000046.1, read on the forward strand.
CGTAGCGGCTGAGCTCTTTTACCGTATCAAACGCCGTGAACGGCTCGCCGTTGCCGTGGAATTTCACCGCCACAGGGCTGACGTTTTGCTCCAGGGCGTTATTGAATACAAGATCTATAGCCGCTTTGCCGGTATTCAGCGGCATAATGTGCTTTGTGCCGCCGCAGTCGGCATAGCAGTAAACGCATTTCAGGCTGCATCCGTCGGACGGAAACAGAGTGACCTCAGTAGGCTTCAGGCGCTTTTTTACGGGCGGCTCGGCTTTATTGAAAATACCGAACGAGCTCAGATATTCAATTATCGCCTTTTCCTCCGGCAGCGCCGCTATTCCGCTTTGCTTCCGCAAAACAGCCTCGGCACAGTCGTCGTTGATTCTTGCCGAAAAGCGTGCAAGCGGAGCGTAAAGAATGTATCCGCTTTCGCTCCGTATTAAAAAAATTTCATTATCAATCATTTTATTCAAGGCTATTTTACTAATAGCCCATGTTTCTCCGTATTTTTATTATCCCGAAAATCAGAACGGGAACGCAGCATACAAGTCCGCTTACGCACGCTCCTATAAGCCATGAGTCAAAAAAATCCTTTGCGGATATGATCGCCGGGAACTCGGAGTCATATTTTACCCAGGCGGTTACTATTACCGGGGCGATAAGAAAAACAAATGCCGCCGCGCCGATCAAAAAGCACAGCGAAAACGCGCCGCTCAGCCAAACGATGATTTTTTTCTCGCGCTGTTTCAATCCGGGAAAGATAAATCTGACCAACTCAAAAGCGATCAGCGGCAGCTCCGCCGCGATAGTCATTATCAATGACAGGCTGACGCGGATCACCAGGCTGTCGGTGATAGAGAAGATGTAGATCTTGCAGTTGTGATTTGTAAGGGTCGAAAAAATAAAGTCGCAGATCAAGCCGGAAAAATAAAAAGCGAAGGGAATGATAACAAAAAAGGCGATCACGCAGATCAACAGCCTTTTTCGCATTTCGGTAAGGTGCGCTACAAGAGAAAGATCGGTATTATCCATCTTTTTTCCTTCTTTCCAGCACACCTATCCACACCAGCGCTCCCTCGTACAAAACGACAAACGGGACCATTGCGATAATAAGCGTTACCGCGTCCTGCGACGGCGTTAATACAGCCATCAAAACCAATACCGCGATATACACGCCCTTGCGCTTTGATTTTAAAAAAGCAGGCTTAATGATCCCCGCACGGTATAAAACGTAAATAACCAGCGGCTCCTCAAACATTACTCCGATAACTATCATCATCATTACGCAGAACAAAACAAACGACGACAGCCCTATATGCAGCTCATACGGAAGCAGCTGAATGAGCATCGATACCGCGGACGGGATCAGCAAAAAGTAGGAAAACAGCGCTCCTGCGGAAAACAGCGCTACTGAGCTTATTATTATTACAACGATGTTTTTTCGCTTTCTAAGCAGCAAAAACAGCAGCGCAAAAACCGCGGCCACAACAGCTATGATAAGCGCCAGCTCAAACCTGATGATAAAGCCCTCGGCGACCTCGGTCTGATAAAGCTGATGACCTTTAAGCAGAGTGCTGATCTGTTCTATAAGACAGGGGGTAACAAAATATACGCCGACCCCGACAGACGCGAACACAATAAGAAAAATTATGACTCTGCGACGGTATTTTTTCAGAAGGCCGAACAATCCTTCCATTTATTCCGATTGCTCTTGAGTTTTGCTTTGCGCCGGAGTTTCGGTTTCGGCGTGTTCTGCGCTGTCTTCCTTCGGCTTTTCGTCAGAGCTTGAATAAACCGCCTTTTTAAACGATTTCATAGCCTTGCCCAGCGATTCGCCTACCTCAGGCAGTTTTTTGGGGCCTACAAACAGAAAGACCACCAACAAAATTACGATCAATTCAGGAATACCAATGCCCATGATTCTCACCTTTCGTTAAATGTATTTATTATTGCTGTATTTTTGCTATACAGAATATTTGAATGTTTTGAAAAATTGCGTATTCTTAAAAGCATTATATCATACACAGTGTTGTTTTTCAATATATTTTAAATATTATTAAACAAAATTTCAGATAATTATGAATAAATACAGGTTAATTTTCTGAAATCTGACATGACCCCCAAAAGTTAGATCAAAAATCTAACTTTTGGGGGTCGGGTCATTTCTCGTTGTGCCGGATTATTTATATATTTTTGAAACGATTGAAACGATAGCTTTCGGGTTACTGCTTGTTTGATGCAGGTTGTAGCCCTTTTTCGTTATGCATATTATCTCCCGAAAAGCCACTGCACCCTCTGCTGTTCTCAAAACACACTCCCCAAGCCGTTTTCCAGACATAAAAAACGATTCGGTAATCGAAACGACTTGTATCAATTACCGAATCAGACTTGGCATTGGCTGTAATGATTGATACAATGCACCCTTATGCACCCTCTCGGGAGCGCTTGAGTGCTCGTTTTATCCCTTCATACACCTAACCGCTTTAAATACTCTTCCACATTAACATACCGGAGATTTCCTGAATCAGTAGTTTCTCCTCGATAAATCACGGTTCTTGCAGCAATCTTGCCAAAGCGGTGCTCTGTCTGCGCACACTTTTCCTCGTCTGTCAGGTGGCGGTACTGTGCAGGTACGATTTCTTTGCTATACTTAATCTCAAAGATTTCACAGGTAAGCGTTTTCGGGTCGGCGACAACCATATCGAACTCACCCACCGCAAATTGCAACTGAAAGACTTGTTTATCCGGATTGGCAAGCTTGGTTTCGAGCAGAACGATATCCTCCATCATTCTGCCTTGGATTTCACTCATTATACGCTCCAAAATGCGGTTGCGTTCTATCGCCGACAAAGCACTGAATTTTTCATCCAGCAGCATACTGTTGACAAGCGCGGTTGCCTGTGCGTATCGCAAACCCGGCTGTGTGATAACCGTAATGCTGCCGCGTCGGTTGACGTGCGGAAGGTACTGCAACTCCACCTCCATAAGCAGATCGAGCATGGCAAGGTACTCCTTTATCTGGCAGGCGTGCGTTTCATCGATTTCGACTTTCTGCTCCTCTTTATCGAGGATATCGAGCATGGATTTCAACGTTGCCGTGATCGCTTCTTTGTCAACCGTCTGATACAGGTCAACCGGATTCTCTCTGTCATGCAACAGATTTCGCGCGGAAAGCGACAAATCATGTGATGAAAACGTCCGCGTGAGGACTTCTTTTGTGAAGCGGTGGTTGATGTCCTCCACAACACGGTTGATCGCGCTCGTCAGCTCACCTTTTTCATATAAATCATAGAGGTTACGGAAGTGTCCACCGTCCTGATAGTATTTCAATGAATGCTGAATATTCCGCGCAATCGCGCTGTCGATGTATTCATCAGTGCTTTGCTTGGTTGTGAACGTAGAATCGTTGTAGTTGACGCCGCTGATGCTCATCGTGCCGCCATAGCGGATATAGTTGTCAATGCCACTAATGCCGAGAACGTTTTCAAACTCGCGGTACGGAATAAATGTGGTATGCAGCATGATACAGCGGTCATAAAGCTGCTCATGTTTGGTGAAGATAAAGCCCAGCGAGTCCGTACCGGAGAGGACGAGCTTCATACCGCTTCCGACATAAATATCCGAGAACAGCGCCGCGCCTTCGATAAAATCTTCCATCAGGGTCACTTCATCCACGAAGATATACTGATAGCCATGCGCTTCAAGGGTTTTGAGATCGGCGTTAATATCGGACAAAGTGTCGGACGATTTGATTTGAATAAACGCCGCCTTTTGCCGCTCTTCCGGCTTCATGTTGAGAATAATTTGACGAATCAGAGTAGTCTTGCCCGTCCTTCTCAGTCCGTACAGGATAAAAACCTTGTCCTGCTGTTCGCCGAACACATAGTCATGAATCGCTGCATAGCAGGCACGCTTTTTGTATTTTGTAACCGTTGCCGCCATACTGTCGAGCTGCTCACTGACGCGAACATAGGTAGAGAATTGGCGTTCAACCTTTTTCGGTTTGGCAGTTTTGGGAAGCTGACGTTTGAGCTCTTTCAGCTCTTTCACTAACGCTTTTCGCTTTTCAGTCTGTGTGCGCAATTCATCAACATTATCAAAATCAACATACGTCTCCCGACGTTTTCCGTTTTCGTTAATGCGGTGATAGTAATATTTTTTATCGTTTATCCGCTTAACAGCAATGCTGCCGCTCGGCAAAAGCGCAATCTCACGTTCAAGTTCATCAATGCGTTTCAAGATCTCGGTCTGCTCCATATAAACACCTCCGATAATAGTTATATCCTATTATACCCTTTTTGCGACATTTAGTCAAGGGTATAATAGGGTATAAAGTCAATCGTTCGCTTTTAAAAATCCCTGCTCAAACGCACCCGGAAATTGGAATTTCTTTTTTACTCCCTTAAAATCAACAATAATCAGTCCGCCATCGATTCCGACAACCTGACCTGTTCCGAATGCTTTGTGGCTCACAAGGGAACCTGAAACAACTTTGCTTGTATCAATCTTCAAAACAGTTTTCTTTTTGGTCGGAATGGCAACCGGCTCAGGTGGTATATAGGACGGGCGATAGGTTGACGCCGGAGTCGGGAGGGATTGCTGCACAACCGGCTCTTTTTTCGGTATGCTTTTGCTTTTTGCTTCGCTAACCCAACGAGCAACGCTCGCCGGTCTCATAACCCGATAAAAAAACAGCGCCGGCTTTAAAACCGACGCTTTACTTGGCAAAAGACTCAGTAAATGATACAATGCAACATTCGACTGTTTTTGCAACATTTCATGTTATTTGCAACACTCGGGCAAAAATTGCAACATTTGAACTTTTTTCAACACTCGTGCGATTTTGCTACATTTACGATTATTTGCAACAATCAAACGACTACTCTGAAACAAGAGATAATCATGATAATATAATGTTTATCGATTCGGAGATAACGGCAGTTCATCGAATTCATATTCAGGGACGCTGGTCATGATGACGTCTTCGGTTTGAAATTGGATGACTTCCAGTTCGGTGCGTTCATATTTTTCTTTTTTCATATAGAACACCCCCGTTAATCAAAATACGAATCAGCTGCCTGAGCGTACAGGTACAGCGCTTTGATGACATTTATCAGGTTTTCGTCTTCCGTATCGCTGTTCAGCATGTTATAACAGTAGTTCATCGGGCTGTAGGTGACGCTGCCGCTCGATTCTCCCGCCGTTACAGACAGCGTAAAGCTGTTTTTCAGTTCTTTTGCCGAGA
>OMYD01000041.1 GCA_900315195.1 uncultured Eubacteriales bacterium
ATATTTGATTGTGATTGAATGTTTGCCCTCATTCTTGAGCCAGTCTATAAAGCGGTCCCAGTTTGCCGCAATAACGACAGCGCAGATAATGTAGCAAACAAGGCAGACAATGCTTAAAACCAGGCCCGCGATAGCAAGCTTTCTGCCGATGCTTACCTGCTTTGAAATGTTGCCGTTGGAGGCGATATAACGGTTTGATTTTGTCATTCCTAAAATTGAGAAAATCAGGCCTACAACGGCGCTGCATAAAGCAAGACCGATAATGCCGAATGTCAGAATTTTAGCGGGGGAATCGCCTGTCGGGGTCAACGCGTTGGCAGGTCTGTTCTGCTCGGCGGGCGCGCCGCACTTGGGGCAAAATTTATTTTCGCCGATGTCAGTGCCGCAGTTTCTGCAAATCATATAAATACTCCTTTCGACGGCATATGCCGCATTTGTTTATTCACCGACAATTGAATCGGTTATAGTACCATTTTCGCATATTTCGCGCAAAAAATCAACTATTGTTTCGTCATATTTTTCGGGCGCGTTAATTTTTATGTGCGAGTGCCTGCCCTTTTCAAAGTAAGCAAGTCTTTTGGGGGCGGGGCACCTGTTGTAAAGGTCCTTGGCGCGGCTTGGCAGCGAGTACTTGTCCTCTTTGCTTTGCAGCATCAGAATCGGCTTGTTAAGCTTGCCGATTCTGAAAATAGGGCCGTCCTTTTTGATGTCGTAGCCTGTAAACAGCTTCAGGTAGCCCCTGACCTCTATCATAGACGGAAAGACAGGCTGCTTTGCCTCCTTTATATGGTAGTAAAGGCTCTCGTAAAATGTGGTGAACATTCCCTCGCTTGTCATGCCCTGAAGGTAATCGGGGCAGTCGTCGGAAGTCAGGGCAAACAGCGCGTTTGACGCGCCTATGCAGATACCGTGGAGGTACACCTGCTTGTTGCCCAAGTCGTCGTGAAGCATCCGCGCCCAGCGCAGAATATCGCGGTGCTCGTTGTAGCCAAGGGAGTTGAGCCTGCCGTCCGATTTTCCGTGGGAGCGGTTGTCGATTACAAGAATATTGTAGCCCGCCCTGCGGTAAGGCTCGGCAAAGTAGTAGGAGTAGAGCAGCGATTCGGTGCGTCCCGCGATAATAATTGCCGCCCTGTCAAAGCCCAGGTCAAAATACTCGCCGAAAAGATGGTACTTTCCGCTGTAAACATCGACCTCGCGCCTTTTTGCGGAGTATTTTTCCGCCCAGTCAAGCCCGATGTAAAACATCTCGGTAATCTCTTTGTCCTTAGGCAGGCTGCACTTGCGGCGCCACTTGCTTTTTCTGGTGCGCACAAGCAGAATGACGTACAGCCCCGCGGGAATGATAAATACGGGGGCGATAATAAGAAAGAACGCCGCCGCCCAAATTAATATCCAAATCCAAATGCTCATAGTTTCCTCATGTTTGTTCTAAGATAACGCGCCAAAGGCTCAATTGATATTACGCAAGACCGATAATCCAGTGATAAACGCTCATGCCCGCGTCAACAAACTCGGCCTCAAGCAGGGGATACTTTTCCTCAATAGCCTCAAGCAGCTCGTCCTCAAGCTCCTGCCCGATTCCCTCGCCGCGGAAGATAATGCAGGTCTCCCTGTCGTCAATGTCCTCAACAGCGTCAAGACCGTCGATAATCGCCTGCTTCCAGTCGGTGTTTACACAGGTGATTTTGTTGTTTATCAAAAGGATTTCCTCGCCCTTTTTGCAGCTTATCTCGTGATAAGTGTATTCGCGCGAGGCGGTTGTTTCGCAAAGGGTAACGGTGTTTTGCAGGCCGTCGCGCATTTCTCTGATACGGAATCCGACGTTGTCGCTTTCCTGCATGTCCATTGCGATGGCGTAGTAGCCCTCGGCAACGCTGCGTGAGGGCAGCACGGTTATATTGTCCGCGCCGTAAAGCTTTACAGCCTGCTCGGCGGCGAGAATAACGTTGGGGTTGTTGGGCAGCACCACAATGGCGTCGGCGTCAAGCTGAGCGAACGCGTCGATAAATTCCTGAGACGAGGTGTTCATCGTTGAGCCGCCGTCGATAACAACATCGCAGCCAAGGTCTTTAAACAGACTTTTCATGCCCTCGCCGTTGACGACAGACACAATCGCGAGCTGCTTGTGTATTTTTGTTTTCAGTTCTTTGTCGTGCTCGTTGTGCTGAACCTGCATGTTTTCAAGCTTGAAGGTCAGAAACTCGCCGAACTCCTGACTCAGGGTGATGATTTTTGCGGGAATCAGCGTGTGGATATGCACCTTTACGCGCTTGCCGTCCTGAACCGCGACAATCGAGTTTCCGTAAAGCTTCAGGTCCTCGATATACGCGCTTATTCTGAAGTGGCGGTTATATTTCGGCGCGTTCATAAGCTGAAGAATAAACTCCATGCAGTAGCCGTCCTCAAACGCGCTGTTCTCGTTGAACAGGTCAAAGTTAAGCTGCTTTGGGGGAACTGGGGCGTCTGCTGTATCCGCCTCGATAATCTCGCCGAAAAGGGCTTTAAGCATACCCTCGGCAATTGCGATAAATCCCAGAGCGCCGCTGTCAACAACGCCCGATTCTTTAAGCACGGGCAGCATTTCGGGGGTGAGGGCAAGGGTTTTCTTCATCTCGGCGATGTACATCGAGAAAAGCTGCTCAACGGTCGTTGAGCGGTTGAGCTGACCTCTTATATGTTCAATGCCCTCGCGGGTAACGGTGAGGATCGTGCCCTCGGTGGGCTTTACTACCGCGCTGTAAGCTGTGCGGTAGCCTCTTATAAGGCCGTTTCTCAGCTCGCCTACGCCAAGCTGGGCGCAGCGCGCGAGCTCTACGTAAAAGCCCTTGAAAAACTGTGACAGAATAACGCCCGAGTTTCCGCGCGCGCCGAGCAGCATACCCTCGCTGAGCTTTTTGAGGTAGTCGCCCGCGACCGCCGTGGAGTAGGCGTATTGGATTCCGTGTTCAAGCGTCAGGCGCATGTTTGTGCCCGTGTCGCCGTCCGATACGGGGAAAACGTTCAGACGGTTGATTTCGCTCTCCTGGGTCCTAAGGTTTGCAAGACCGTTTTTGATCATTTGCTCAAGCTGAGAGCCGTTTATTTTTTTTGTACTCATATATTAGTCGATTACTCCGCTGAGTTGATTAAATTGTTGATAAGTTCCTTTTCCTCTTTGAGCTCCTCGGAAATAGGCTTGCCCATGTAGTACGCCGCCATAAGGCCGGGGCCTACGTTAATGCCCGAGCCGGGGAATACGTCTACAATGCGGACTTCCTTGGGCTTGATTGTTTCTTCAAGCAGCTCCTTGTACTTCTGCGCCTGAGCAAGTCTGTTTGTCTGCGCGATGAAAACAGTCTGGTTTTCGGCGTCCTCGATGGTTGCGGCTACATATTTAAGCAGAACCGCGTACGCCTTTTTAGCGCCCTTAGCCTTGCCGATAACCGTTGTCATGCCGTTGTAATCAAATTCGCCGATGGGCTTTATGCCGACAAGCGTTCCCATAAACGCCTTTGCGCTGTTCATTCTGCCCTTTTTGGCGACAAAGGAAAGGTCGTCGAGCCAGCCCGCCTGATGATAGCGGCACTTGTTTGCTTCGATCCAGTCGGCGATTTCCTGCATGGACTTGCCTTCATTTTTGAGCTGAGCCGCCTTAACCGCGATAAGTCCGAAGCCGGGGCCGAAACGAAGCGAGTCGATAACCCTGATATCGGTGTCGGGGTACTCCTCAAGAGCCTGCTCGCGGCCCTTTACGGCAAAGCCGTAGGTTGCGCTCAGTCCAGATGACATGGTGATAACCAGCATGTCATAGCCCTCAGCCGCGTAGCCCTTGAAGGCGGTCGCGAACATATCGGGGTTGGGCGGAGCTGTTGTGTAGCCGTTGGGGTTCTTTTTAAGCTTGTTGTAGAAGTCCTCGCGTCCGATGTCCTTCCAGCTCAGAAACTGGGAAATCTCGCTTTTGTCGGGGAGGGTAATGTGGCCCAGCACAACCTTGATGTCAAATTCCTTGAGCATCTCCTCGTTGAGGTCGCAGGTACCGTCCGCGATGATAACAAATTTTTTCATAACAAATTCCTTTCCTTTGCGCCAAGTATATGAATTAGTGCGCTAGATTATGTGAAATATTTTTCAAAAAAACCTGTAAGCCGCTTTTCGGCGGTTTCGGGGTCTTTCAGAATACTTAGTGTGTGCGGCGCGCCTTCGATAAGCTGGATATCCTTTTGCGAGGCGCAAGCCTGATAGTTTGTCTGTGCCCATTTGTACTCCACGGTTTCGTCGTCGGTGCCGTGCAGGAAGAAAGCGGGCGTTTTTGTGTTTTTAAGCGAGAGCACGCTCGGTCGGCGGATGTCAGCCCTCAGAAAAAGCTTTGCAAGCATTACTTGCGCGGGCAGCATGATTTTGGGAATGTGGTTTTTCTGCGTGTCGCGCTTCATCTGCTCGTAAACCGAGTAAAAGCCGCTGTCGATCACCATGGCGCGCACATTGGTGCCCTCAAGGCGATCGGAGGCGCTCGCTACGGTATAGCCGCCCATCGAGACGCCGTAAAGCAAAATCTGTTCGGCTCCGCGGTTTTCCGCCCACTTTACCCAGCTCAGTACGTCGTTTTGCTCGCGGATTCCGATCGTAGACCACCTGCCCTCGCTTTTTCCGTGGGCGCGGTGAGTTACAAAAAGCACATTGAAGCCGCTCTTCATCAAAAACGCGCCGTGAGCCGAAAGATTGGTGTAGACCTCGGCGTTAAAGCCGTGAAAGATAATCGCGGTTTTGCTCAAACCCAGGTCGTAGTAGTCGGCGGCGAGCCTTAGCCCGTCATATGATTTTGTAAAGACCTCCTCAACGGGGTGACTCTTTACAAACTCGCGCTTTTTGGCGATTCGGTCTATATAAGTCACATAGTAGTGGTCTTTGAACTTTTTCATATTGTACTGTTCAAAGGGCTTAGTCTTTTTTCGACTGAACACCGCCAGAAAAATAGTAAGAGCGGGCAACAGCAGAAATATTACGAACAGCGCGGCTGCTATTACCGCAATCCATACCCAAATCAAAAACAAATCTCCTATTCAAATAGTTTTCCGCCCATAAGAGTTGAGCTTATTTCAGAGCTGCCCTCAGCCCAAAAATACTTCACTGTCGAGCAGTGCTTTCCGCTTACGGAAACGGTGACGCGCGGATTTAAAAGCGTCCTTGTAACGCCGCCGGACAGCGGCTCGTCAAGCGTCAGGCTGACCTCGGCGTTTGAAATCGCAACGGCAGCCGTTTTGCCGTCCGCGCAGGATATAGCGAAGTAGAACTTGTCGCTTACCCATCTTCCGCCCAGCTTCTTTTTTATTCCGGCGTCGCGGATATCGGTTCCGAACGAGCGCTGAGCCGCGTGAGAGAGCAGCTTCCAGGCGTATCTTGCGCTGTTGCGAAGAGCTTCGCCTGAGATTCCGTTTATGTCGCGCCTGCGCTTTTCGGGGAAGATCCCCTCGTCGCTGACGTTTTCGGGAACCAGGGCGAGGTAAACGTCGCAAATCGGGCGGTTTAGCCAGCGCTTGCGCACGTCCTCCTCCTGGGTGCAGCGAGCCTGTCCGAAAACGCACTCGTTTACAAAGTGCTCGCAGTTGTTGTGAATTATGTTGTAGCCCGTTTCGCCGATTCTGGCTCTGGCGCGCCGAACGGTTTCATCGTTTTTAAGGCGGCGCTTCTGTTCCGAGCGGTCAAGACAGGCAGTTTCGATAATGCATCCGCAGGCAAAGGTATCTACGTCAGTGGCGATGACCTTGACCTCGCCCTCAGCGGCGCGGTTTTCGGCTGTGGGAGGCAGCCCGAACTGGATTACCTCGTTCTCGCTTACAAATATGCCATAGTGGTACAGTCCTCCAAGGCGGATCCGAACCATGTCGCCCGCTTTGCACTCAACAGGCTCCCACTTCATGGCAGCCTTGCCCCGATGTAGCTGACAACGTCGCCGACGGTCTGAAACTCGCCGACGCCCACGTCGTCAAAGCGGATCCCGAATACCTCCTCGGTGGCGATAATCATATAAAGCATGTTTACCGAGCTTAGCCCCAAGTCGTTCAAAAGATGGGTCTGCTCGTTAACAAGATGGATTGTGTCGCGGTTGCTCTCATCGGCTGAAAGCAGAATTTCCTTTAATTTTTCAAGAATTTCGTTACGGTTCATTGACATTTTTTATATCTCACAATCTTCATACTGGGTGTTCTTTCAAAGTCTGATGTGCGCACGGTAATTTTGCTTACGCGCTGGAACGGCGGCAGAGCGGCGTTTATTTTCTGAAGCTCCTCTTTTATGAACGCGGGAACGTCAATGCCGCCGAGTTTAGCGGTCTCGGTGGCGCGCGGAACAACCTCAAGAGATAGAAAGTGCTTGCCGTTTTCGTCAACGTCCTCAAATACCTGCGAATCCTGGATATACGGGGTGGTGTTGAACTGCGCCTCAAGCTCGGCAGGGGAGATGTTCTCGCCGTTTGGCAGGACGATTACCTCCTTGATTCTGCCCGTTATGTAAAGAAAGCCGTCGTCGTCCATGCGCACAAGGTCGCCCGTCCTGAACCAGCCGTCCTCATAGGAGTTCGGCTCCTGCCTTCCGACATAGCCTTCCATCATGTTTTTGCCCTTGAGCCAAAGCTCGCCGTCGACGATTTTATACTCCATCTCGGGGAAGATAAGTCCCACCGAGCCGGGTTTTTTAAGTGGCTCGGGGTTGCCCGAAACAAGATTCGCCGATTCCGTAAGGCCGTAGCCTGGGTAGAGGTTTACGCCGAGTTTATTATATTCCTCAACAAGGTACTGGGGAACGTTTGCCGCTCCGCAGATGATTGTCTTTAAGCTGTCGCCCCACATGTTTCTTCCGAACTTCTTAGAGAGGCTAAGAGCCATCTCCGCGAGCGCGGGTACAAGCACCATAATAGTGGGGCGGAAGGTCGCGCAGTCGCGGAACATATTTTTGTTGTCGCGGCAGATCAGAATTGTACTGCCCGTATAAAGCGAGGCGAGCAGGTTGCGTATAAGACCGAAAACGTGAGAGAGCGGCAGAACCAGCATGTATCTCTGCTCAAAGGTGTCGGGCACGCCAAGGCAGCTGTTGATAACGCCCTGCAAGACAGCGGTGTTTGAAAGCAGGGCGCCCTTCGGGGTTCCCGTGGTGCCGCCCGTCATAATAATTGTGCAGCCGTCGCTGCCCCTGAATTCCTCAGCGGGCGTTGGAGTGCTTGAAGTCTGAGCCGCGTCAATAACGGTCAGGTCACTGCACAGCTTAGCCTTGCCGGCGGTTGCGGAGGATGTGACAAGAATACCGCAGCCGAACATGTGAGCAACGCCGTAAACCGCCTTTTCATCGAGGTGAGCGGGCAGAACGGCGGCGGTGCAGCCAAGGGTTACAACCGCCAGATACGCCTTTACAAGCTCATAGCAGTTCGGCATAAGCAGAGCAACTCTGCATTTGTCGGCGCCGCTGTTTTTAAGAACCGTGCGAAAATCAGCAACATCCCCGGCAAGCTGAGCGAAGGTGTACTCTTTGCCGTCGTCAACAACGGCTGTAAGGTCTGAGTATTCGCGCCAGCGATCCTCCCACATATCCGCCATGGTGTCAAAGCTCTTTATGCGGTCAAAGGTTTCGCCCGTGTATTTGCGGTAGAGTTCCAAGGTGTCTGCAATCATCTGTAATCCTCCTTTATTTTGGGGTTGTATCGGTTTAGGCAAGCCGCTCCAGCTCTTCCTCGCGTTCGCGGAGCAGCCTGGTTATTTCCTCAATTTTTGAGAACGCGGGCATGCCGCTGTACATCTTGGTGATGTCCACGGGCTCGCCGATTACAGCCTTTAAGCGGCTGTACCAGTGCGCTCTAGGCTTTAAATATATGGGTATGATCGGGCGTTTGCTCTGCATTGAGATAAGCACCATGCCCGACTTGAATTCGGTCATTTTTTCGCCGCTTCCGACGTGACCCTCGGGAAACAGCACTACCGCCTTGCCCTCCCTGAGGCTGTCGGTAATGGCTCGAAACGAGCCGATGTTGAAGTTGTCCGCGTCAATGGGGATAAGGCAGCCCGCCGCGTGAAAAAACGGCCCCGCCTTTGTGTCCATAAACGCCTTGTGGCACACAAAATACTGGCGGCGGTACCACACCGCGAACATCGCGAAAGCAGGGTCAACAAAGCTTGAATGGTTGCTTATTATCAGCGCGCCGCCGCGAATCCTTTTTTTAGCCGCCTTTGAGGCGTAGCGGATTTTCGGCCTCAGCCAGATAAGCCCCGGCAGAGCTCCCGAAAACCTGATAAAATCCATAATAAAGCATCGCGGCGAAAAAAGCTTTGCCTTACCGTTTTTGTTTGTCATATAGCTGTTTCTCCAGACTGATGATTTTGTCGCGCGTAAGGTTTGACACCCTCTCGATATTCTCCTTTTCGGAGAGCTCGGGGTCGATAAGGTCGCGCGCGTACATGGGCTTGCCTATAATCACCCTCGCGCGCTTTTTTGAAAAGTAAGCTCCGTTTGTAAACGCGGGGATAATCGGCGCGCCGCTTAAAAGAGCAAGGTAAGCCGCGCCGGGCTTAAACGGCAGCGGGCGCTCCTCGCCTTTAAGGGGCAGGCGGCTTTCGGGATAAATTTCAACCACGCCGCCGCGCTCGAGAATCGCCTGAGATTTAGCGACGCAGGCAAAGTCGTTTGCGCCCCTGTTTACGCGGATTCCGCCCATCATTTTAAGAAATAAGCCGAGCGGCTTTTTCTCAAACAGCACCTCAGCCATCTGGGTGCGAAGGGTGCGTAAAAAGAACACGAACATATAACCCGCGTAGTCCCATACCGAGGTGTGGTTCGACACCAATATAGCCGCGCCCTTAATGCGGCGGCTCTGCGCGGATTTGTCCTCATAATAAACCTTTGTACGGAAAATTGCCCACTGAACGGGAAACGCGGTTATCTTTACAAAGGCGTTAAATAGTTTAATCAGCATTGTTTTCAGAGTTCCTTATGTATTCGTAAAGCTCCTTGACGGTGCTCAGGCTTTTGCCGTCGCTCTGTGGGAACGGAAGCCCGAAATCCTCCTGAAGCTTGGCGATCATAGCAAAGTAGTCGAGGCTTGTGCCGCCCAAATCGGTGAAGAAGTCCGACATAGGGCTGATTTCGCTCATGTCCTTTTCAAGCGTGACGGATACCACCTGGCGCAGATGAAGCATAAGCTCATCCTCCTCGCCGGCGCTCTCCGTTTTGCGCGGGTCAAGCGCTCCCAGTTTGCCCGACTTATAGTCGGCGGCAAGCCTTCTGCGGTTGAGTTTGAATTCCTCGCCCGCCATAAGCGGCTCGGTGATAAAGGCAATTTTGCCTATTTGACCTGTCAGGTTAAGCTCATTAAGCTTAATCTTGAGCTGCTTTTCAAGGGAAGAAAGCTGCTCGGCGGTGGTGTAGCGGTTTACCGATACAAGCAAAACGGGCGTTTTGCCGTCGCTTATCAGGCATACGCCGTTTGTGCCGGGCGTTCTGAGCTGAGGCTCAACCAGATTCGGGTTAAGGTTTTCGCCGTTTGCCGCTACAATAAGGTCGTCGGTTCTGCCGAGGATATAATATCTGCCGTCTTTGCACTCGGCTAAATCATGGGTGTTGAACCACTCCGATTTATCGGTGACGGTCTTTTTGCCGTCCTCAATAATATATTTTGCGATTACTCTGCCGCGCACAAGCAGTTCGTTTTTTTCGTTTAGCTTGTATTCGGCGCAGGTCATGGGCTTGCCGACAGAGCAGGCGTTGAGAATCTTGCGGTTGTCCGAAAGCTCAACCGAGGTTATTCCGATTTCGGTCATGCCGTAGCCGTCGGCAAGGTGATAGCCGATAGCGTTGAAAAACTCGATAACCTCAGGGCGTATAGCGCTGCCGCCCGTAATCATAAACTGAATGCTCTCGCCGAACAGGTTTTCCCTGACCTCTTTAAACGCGGCTCTGGGGAAAGCCCTGCCAAGCTTGCGCGAGAGCTTCATGCCCTTCAAAAACTTCTTGTATGTCTTTTCGCCGCGGCTCTTGATGGTCTTTATGGCGGTGTCGTAAACCGTCTCCCAAAACAGCGGAACCGCGAAAATATGAGTAACCTTGTGGCGCTTTATTGTATTTACTATGGTCTGGGGCATAAGGTCGTTAAGCTGCACGAACGCGCGCGAGAAGAACCCGAACCAGATATACATTGCGATAAGCCCGAAAACATGATAAAACGGCAAAAAGCAAAGCTGTTTTATATAGCCGTCGTAGTGCCTTTTTACAAGCGCGCACTCTCTGATGATGTGGTAGCTGTCGTGAATCTGGCAGCGGAACTCGTCGGCGGAGTAGGCGCAGATTTTAACGTGCTCCGAGGTGCCCGACGACATTACCATAAGCTCGGTTCCGAAGTTATCGGGAACAATCGGGGCGTCCGCCGCTTTAACGGCGTCGCTCATTATGGTGCGTACAGAGTACTTTCTGCCGTCGGAAATAACCGCCTTTACATCGCAGTCGGAAATAGCCTGCTCAAGAGCTTTGTCGCTGAGGCGCAGGTTCATAAGCAGCGGGCGGCAGCCCGATATGATAATTGCCCAGAACATTTCAATCCAGAGCAGAGAATTGTCCATGCTAAGCCCCACAACCGAGCCGTAAGGCAAATTGAGGCCGGCTTTAAGCGAGGCAGCAAGCCTAAGGATTTCATCATAAGCCTCGCCGTAGGTGGTCTTTTTTATGCGGTAGCCCTCGCTTTTTTCGTACATCAGGTTTTCTTTTTCCCTGAACATAAGCTCAAATAGCGACTCAAACCCGACGGGTGAATCGTCGAGCGATTTAAGCTTTGCCTCAACAAACGAGTCGATATCGCGGTACTGTCCCAGTCCTAAACTTTCCATATACACAATCCGTTTCCTGTTTATTCTATAGATATATGCAATTAACTTTTATTATACTACAAACAGGTGACGTTTTTCAAGCTTTTTCGACAGTTTGTTTATGCAATTGCTTCCAGCATGGCGATAAGCTCCTCAACCCCGAATCTCGGGTCGCGGTCAAACTCGGCGTTGAGCGCCTCGGTGTTGTCGTAGGAGTGCTCAACCTCCTTTGAGTACCTCTGCAAAATCCTCATCCGGGGCAGGGGATAGCCCTTTTTTGCAAAGTCCGCGTCGAGCCTGCTTGTAACTATATACGCGCAGACAATTCTTTTAAGCGAGTACAGCACGTCGCCCGAGTGGATCGCCTCAAGATAATACCTGTAAATGTAGTAGAGCGCGAATTTCTTAAAGTCGCCTACAAAATCGTCTGAGGCTTTAAGCGCGTCGGCGCTCTGCAGAACGTCCTCAAGAGCCTTGCGCCAGCGGCCGCTCATAATTTCAAAGCCGAGGTGCATGTCAAAGATAAACCGCACGCTGTCGGGCGTTTCAAACTCATCGGAGAGCGGCGCGGGCTCCTTGCCCTCGATGATTTTCTGAACCTGAGCGTTAAACTCAAGGCAGTCGGCGAGGCGGTACTCAAAGGGCAGAGAGCTGTCGAGCAGGATCTCGGCGGAGCGTTCGCGCGCTTTAAGTAAAAAGCTCATTAAATCGTCCGATTCCTCGGCCGTTTCAAGCTCGGCTTTGCCGCCGAAATCGGCGTACGGGTTGCCGTCAGCGCGCAGCATGATCCTTGCCGCCTCGGGGCAGGCGAAGGACAGAAGGTTCTCGTTAAAATCGCCGTAGTTTACCTTTACGCGCGGAAAGGTGTCGCAGGTGCGGCTGAGGTGCTCCTCGCCAAGATTGATGAAGATATCGCAGAGCATGTCGCTGTTCCAAAACGGGCAGCGTCCGCCCTCGGCTTTAAAGACGCGCTCGTCATATTCGTCGGTGACAAGCTTTTTTCTGATTTTATCGCCCGTATAGCCCGTTACGGTCATGTAAAAGCGCTCGGTTTCGCTGTCGATGTCGATGTCCCAGTCCTTGCAGCAGCTATCCTCGCAAAGGTTTGCTATGCATTTGAATTTGCTGTAAAACGAGGGGTATATTTCGGTCATGTAAATCAATCCTTTTATTGTGATAAGTCCGTTAAAATAATACCATATCACGAAATAATTTGCAACGGGCGCGTGTTGTAGCAGATGCAGCAGGTAAATATTTACCCACTGTATTATCGGCTGTACTCAAAATAAAAGTCAGGAAAGCGTTTCTGCCTTCCTGACTGATTTGAAAAATATAAACTTTTATGCTGCCTTTGTGGCCTCTGTTGTGCTTGCGGCTGTAGTTTCGGGAGCTGTTGTCGCCGGAGCGGTAGTCTCGGGAGCTGTTGTCGCCGGAGCTGTTGTGGGAGCGGTAGTCTCGGGCTCGGTTGTGGGAGCGGTCGTCTCAGCCTCATACTTAACGGTGTAATCAATGCTGGTTTTTGTCAGTGTAATACCGATTTTCTCCAGACTGTTCGCGTCGTCTTCGCCGATCGAAAGTGTAGTTATTTCGCCGTCCCTGAGGTAGCTTCTGCTGCTGAAAGAAATATACAGGCTTTTCAGTTCTTTTTCGTTTTTGCAAACAACTACGTAGCTTGAGTTGCTTTTGTGTTTGAACGTATAGCCGTTATCCTCAATCGAAAACGGCTTTAATCTGACATTGCAGTATTCGCTGTAGTTCGAGTATGTTTCAATATAGTTGCCGTCTACGATTTTGCCGAGCAGGTCAACCTTAACAGGCTCTTTGACGCTGACTTTTTGCTCTTCGAGCACGTCGCTTATTTTGATTTCAGCGGTAGTTGTTTCGCGCTTAATCTTAATGTCGAACTGTTCTTCAAGTTTATCAACCTTTTCGTCAAGCGAGTTTTTGGTGAATTCGTTTATTATGGTGCCGTCGTCGCCGGGCCAGTAAACGGTTACTTTAATAACGTCGTTTTTGCTTGCGTCGGAAAAGCTGCGGCTAAAGGTTTCGCCGTTGAGCGTCTGTTCGGTTGAGAGATACGAAACGTAGTTTTTCACAATGTTTTTGGCAGTGCTTAAATCTACCTTAATGTCATTGGCGAGCTTTTTGTAGTTCCAAACCATTTTGCCGCCGATTTTTCCTTCGAGCACTTCGTTTTCAGCGTTTTTATTGTCATAGTCAACGTTGTCAAACTGGACTGTGCGGTAGTCGGCAAGGCTGATTTTCGTGGTGTTGGCGTCCTTGATCAGGGGGATAATCACCACAAACAAAAGAACCAGAATTACCGCTAAAACACCCGCGCCGATTGCAGAGAACAGAATGATTTTCTTGGTCTTGGGTGACATGGGCTGCTTGGGAGCCGCGGGCGCATAGCTGTAGCCGTACTGCTGAGAGCCGTCCGGGAACTGCTCCTGGGGTGAGGCGGGAGCCTGAGTCTGAACGGGCTGCTCCTGAACGGGCTGCTCCTGAACGGGCTGCTCCTGAGCAGGCTGTGCCTGAACGGGGGCGCCGCAATTGTTGCAGAACGCGCTGCCGTCATCTATAGGTCGGCCGCATTTTTCACAAAACATAAATAATACTCCTTTACTTGTACTTATATGAGGTTTTTTAACCTAAATGAATTATAAATGATTTTAGTGAATAATTCAATTAAAGCAATCGCCAAAAATCATTGCCGCCAAAAGCGTGACTTTTAGTAAAAAAGCTGATTAAAATGATAACATTTTGCCTAGTATACAAATTGCACAAAATGCGCGTTGCTATTTTAGATATTATTCCCATTAAATTTGAATGGCAAATCGGCTTAAAGCATATTCCTCCGCAATTAAGCGGAGGAATTGCGCGTTATAGATTTGTGTTACGATCAATAATTATCATATCAGATGTTTTATTGACGAAAACACCCGCAGTATTTAAGCTGACTTTTTAAGCATTAAGCTTATATTGCCGGTTACGCTTGTGCTGTAGAACTTGCACGCGAAGATATATGTGGTGTTTGCTTTAAGCGTTTGGGTGATCTTAAAGTTTCTGTTGTCGCCGCCGTCGTCGTCATGAGTAATTACGTTCATGTTAGCGTCGTACAGTACGGCATAGGTGTCTTCGCTTCCGGTTGAGTAGAACTCTACGGTCATGTTCGCGGTAGGCACAAACTTCACATACTTCATGGTGCCGCCCTTTGTTATGCTTACGGTTTTCGCGGTGTTGAGCGAAATGGTATCGTATTCGATTTTGAATGTCTTGGTAACCGAATCCTTGTAATCGCCTGTACCCGTAACAGTAACTTTACCTGTTCCCGTGTTGACATTGTTCTCGTACTTAATAGTATAATCCGTTCCCTTGGTGAGGGTTTTGCTTCCGTCCTTAACAGTTACGGTGGGAGTCTTTGCGGTGTTGTCATATAAGTATGAGGTCTTGCTCAGCGTTACGGTGCAGTTTTTGACCGACTTTTTGGATTCAACCAGATTTACGCTGATGTTTCCGGTAGCGGTGGAGCTGCTGAACTTGCAGGCGAAGATATATGTGGTGTTAGCCGTAAGATTATAGTTGATCTTGAAGTTCTTGTTATCGCCGCCGTCGTTGTTTGAGGCAAGCTGGCTCAGGCTTGAGTTATAAAGATAGCCGTAGGTGTCGCCGCTGCCGGTTGAGTAGAACTCTACCGTCATGTTCGCGGTAGGCACAAACTTCATATACTTCATTGTGCCCGCAACTGTGATGCTTACGGTCTTGGCGGTGCTGAGCTTGATTGTGTCGTATGAAATCGTATACGTCTTTGTAACGGAATCCTTATACTTATCTTTACCGGTAACGGTAACCTTGGCTGTACCTACATTAATATTGTTCTCATATTTAAGGGTATAGTCCTTGTTTGCCGAGAGGGTGGTTGAGCCGTCCTTAACGATTATGGTAGGAGTCTTTGCGGTTTTGTCAAATAAGTATGAGGTCTTGCTGAGCGTTACGGTGCAGTTTTTGACAGATCTTTGTGATTCAACAAGCTTAACGCTGATGTTTCCGGTAGCAGTTGAGCTCTTAAACTTGCACGCGAAGATGTATGTTGTTTTAGCCGTAAGGTTATAGGTTATCTTGAAGTTGTTGTCTGCGCCGCCGTTATCGTTTGAAGTGATCAGGCTCAGGCTTGAGTTGTAAAGATAGCCGATGGTGTCTGTGCTGCCCGTCGAGCAGAACTCTACCGTCATGTTCGCGGTCGGTACAAACTTCATATACTTCATTGTGCCCGCTTTGGTGATGCTTACGGTCTTAGCGGTGCTAAGAGAAATTGTGTCATATGAAATCGTAAACGTCTTTGTAACGGAATCCTTATACTTGCCCGTACCTGTAACGGTAACCTTGGCTGTACCTACATTAGTATTGTTCTCATACTTAATAGTATAATCCGTGTTTTTGGTTAGGGTTTTGCTTCCGTCCTTAACGGTTACGGTCGGGGTTTTTGCGGTGTTGTCGAATAAGTATGAGGTTTTGCTGAGCGTTACGGTGCAGTTTTTGACAGATCTTTTGGCTTCAACAAGCTTTACGCTGATATTTCCGGTAGCGGTTGAGCTCTTAAACTTGCACGCGAAAATATATGTGGTGTTTGCCGTAAGGTCATAGGTTATCTTGAAGTTGTTGTCTGTGCCGCCGTTATCATTTGAAGTGAGCTGGCTCAGGCTTGAGTTATAAAGATATCCGCAGGTGTCGCCGCTGCCCGTTGAGTAGAATTCTATCGTCATGTTCGCGGTCGGCACAAACTTCATATACTTCATTGTGCCCGCTTTGGTGATGCTTACGGTTTTAGCGGTGTTAAGCGAGATAGTGTCGTATGAAATTGTAAACGTCTTTGTAACGGAATCCTTATACTTGCCCGTACCCGTAACAATAACCTTACCTGTACCTACATTAACATTATTCTGATATGTTAATGTATAATCCGTGTTTTTGGTAAGTGTTGTTGAGCCGTCCTTAACGGTTACGGTCGGGGTCTTTGCGGTTTTGTCAAATAAGTATGAGGTCTTGCTGAGCGAAATCGTACAGTTGTTGATTGATTTTTTGGATTCAACAAGCTTAACGCTGATGTTGCCTGTTTTTGAC
>OMYD01000044.1:0-24435 GCA_900315195.1 uncultured Eubacteriales bacterium
GTTTCCTGAATGACGGCGAAATAAAATATTGTGTTGCCTGCGGACTTTATTCGGGTGTTTTTTTGCCCATGGCAAGAAGCTGTTTTGTCGGGAATGACAAAATCGGAATCGAACACAGGAACGCCACGCCTACGGCAATTAAAATATATATCGCCGTTGCGGCGGTGTCGCCAGTGCGCGCCTGAATAGCGTCATAAAGCTTGTAGTGTTCAAAGATAATCAGGAACATCTTATGCCAGAAGTATATCTGAAGCGTCTTTCCACCCGCTGTTGTGATATAGCCGAGCTTTCTGTTTGGAACTAAACATATAACGGAAAGCCCCAAAAGCGAGGATAGCACATATGTGATAACGCGGTAAAAGACGCCGGCCCTGTACGGCACTTGTTTAAGCGCCGAAAAGCGGTTTCTGCCTGTGAACATGGTTCTGAACCGCGTTACAAAGACCATGTCGGACAGACAAAGCGCTATAAAGCCAATAATAATGAGCGCCGCGATGATTTTTACCCATTTTAACGAAGCCAGCTTTAGTATTTGTTCGGGAGTGAGGTAATGGCCAATCATAAAAACCGGGAAAAATACGACTATGCGCATCAGCGAAAACTTGTCGCCGAGGTTGCTGTCATAGCCTGCCAGGCAGCCCACCAGAACCGACACCGAGAGGATAATCCTTTTATCAAATGAGCGGAGCAGCCACGCGAGAAGTATGAACACCGCCATAGCGTCCATAAACCACGCGTAAGTATCGTACATTTCAAAAACAGAGAAGTTTGCCTTTTGCCCGAGGATAAGCCTTAATATTGAGGTAAACGCTCTGAGTACAATACCGATTGTCAAAAATGAAATGAACTTGCCGCGGGGAAACTTGGTTTGAGTGTCCATCGGTTTTAAAAACAGTCCGCTGATGAAAATGAACAGCGGCATATGGAAAGAATAAATGAAAACAAACAGGCTTTTTTCAAGCTTGTTTCCATTTGCGGAAAGAGCTAAAAAGTTGATGGCGTGTCCGATAACAACCAGAAATATCGCAAGCGTTTTTACGTTGTCAAACAGATAGATACGTTGGCTTTGCGGTTGCTGAGGTAATCTTTTTTCGCTCATTCTTTCGCCTCCTTTTGAAATTTAGTAAAGTGTTAATATACCTTCAATTTTTTATTATAACACATAGTTGACCATAAAGGAAGATAAATCGGCAAATAAATTCAAAAGGCCAAAAAGCTTTTCCCGTGCGCAAAAAATTTATTCGCTGAATCGAAATTTCTTGTTGACAATTGACCTGTTAGGTGTTATAATAGCCCAAATCTAATTGGAGGGACACAGCAATGTTCGATTTATTTGTAAACAGAATGAATCCTCAACACGGTCAGTGGCTATCTGAGCTGCCGGCTTAGTTTGTTGTGTGCTGAAAAACTTTTATTGGAACGCAACCGGTCAGCAGCTCTTTGCAGCTTCTGGCCGGTTTTTTGTTTTGCCTGAAAATATTGACTTTTGCCCCCGCCGTTGTCGGATATTTCCAAAATAACAGACATCGACAAAGGCGGGAATGTGTGCAGCGTCACGCTGCAGATAAGGGGGGGAGTAATTATGCCGGAACAGTCCGTTTACCACCAGATTATTGAAGAAAACGAACAACAAAAACCAATTTATCAAAAAGGAGAAAACTATGAAAGCGATAGGCAAATCTGTTACGGCATATTACGAATCCGGACGCGAATACAACCGTTTAAGAAAAGACATTGGCTTGATTGAATTTGAGCGCACAAAGGAAATCCTGCTTGAAAACCTGCCAAAGCCGCCCGCTGTGATTTACGATATAGGCGGCGCTTAGGGCGGAGCTTTCGAAGGGCAGCTTCGGTGATTCGGTTGTCCATGGCGTGATGGGCGGCGCGTGGCTTGCTCACGACATCGACGGACTGTGGAAGAATGAAAAATCAAGAAAAGCCCTGATGAATACCGTGCGCCTGATCGATACGCATGAGGAGATAATCGGCCTTTCGGGACACATGCTGGCGGTATCAAGGCTATAATAACAGGAAAGGAAATTGCTATGAACGACAATACATTTTTAGAAAACTTTTATAACGAATACGATGAGGAAGGACGTCTTGCAAACAACCGAGTCGGCAGGGTTGAGTATCTCACCACGCGCAGGTATCTGGACCCCCTTCTTACAAAAGACTGCAAAATCGCGGAAATCGGCGCGGCTACGGGCAGATACAGCGTTACTCTTGCCAAGGAGGGCTATGACGTCACCGCTGTGGAGCTTGTACAGCACAACCTCGATATTCTCAGAAGCAAGCTCGACGGCAGCGAGAACATCAAAACCTATCAGGGCAACGCGCTTGATCTGAGTATGCTGGCGGATAACGCCTTTGACGTCACCCTCTTGCTCGGGCCTATGTATCATCTTTATTCCGAGGAGGAAAAGATAAAGGCGCTCAAAGAGGCTGTAAGGATCACAAAAACGGGAGGTTATATTCTGGTTGCTTACTGTATGAACGAGGCGACGGTTATTCAGTATGTTTTCGGCTGCAACAAGCTGAAGGAGTTAATGGATTTCAATATGCTCACCGACGACTGGAAGTGCGTCAGCGAGCCCAAAGACCTGTTTGAAATGGTGCGCACCGAGGACATCGAGCGCATAAACTCGGCTGTTTCCGTACAGCGTGAAAAGCTTGTCGCCGCTGACGGCGCAAGCCGCTATATAAGGGAATATCTGGAAGAAATGGATGAGGAAACGTTTGAAAAATGGCTGTCATATCATTTTGCGACCTGCGAACGTCAGGACTTGATCGGCGCCACAAACCACGCCTTGGATATTCTGAGGAAGGTTTAATGCAGAAGGGAATAATATAAATTTTATCAAACAATCTGTCCGAGAGACAAAAGCAGCACGTTCACGCCCCAAATTCCAAACTGTTAAAAGCTCCGTTATTATTGACTTAAAGCCGAGTATATGATACACTGAAATTGTGAAAATCAGCGCGGGCATGACGCTGATTGTGCAGAGCAAAATAATATTATATGAGTATCGCTACTCGGATAAGGAGATTATAATGGCAGATTATATTATTGCGACATCGTCGACCTCTGACCTTACGCGTGACTGGCTCGATGAGCATAGAGTTCCCTTTATTCCCTACACCTACACAATCGGCAACGATATTTATGAGGACGATTGCCGCGAGGAAAGCCGCGCCGCTATTTACGCGGGCATGAGGAAGGGCGACCGCCTTAAAACCTCTATGATTAACGAGGTGGTGTACGGCGACTTTTTCAGAAAGCTTCTTAAAAGCGGCAAGGACGTTATCTTCCTCGATATGTCGAAAAAGATGTCCGTTTCGTACAAAAACGCGCTGAGCGCCGCCGAGCAGGTGCGCCCCCTGTTCCCTGATCAAAAGCTCTATATTATGGACACACTGTGTATTTCGGGCGGACTGGGAATGCTTGTGCAGAATATGGTAAGCCGTATGGAAGATGGCATGGGCTTCGATGAGGTGATTGAATGGGGCGAAGCCAACAAGCTGAAAATAGCCCACCGCTTTACCGTAGACGACCTCAATTACCTTAAAGCTGGCGGCCGCGTTTCAAACGCCTCGGCGCTTGTAGGCTCGCTGCTTAATATCAAGCCCGTTTTGTATGTTCCCGATGGCGGCACTCTTGACGTAGCAAAAAAAATTCGCGGCAGAAAAAACGCCGTAAAGTTCATTACGGACTGCGTGCTACACGACCTTAGAGCGGTTGACTGCACGGGAGCCGAGATTCACATTCTTCACGCCGACTGCCTCGGCGACGCCGAGCTTGTAAGGTCGGCAATCCGTTCGGAGTTCCCCGAGGTGGGTAAAATAGAAATCACTTCCCTGGGCGTTGTCATAGGCGCGCACTGCGGCCCGGGGCTTTTGACCGTTTTTTATTTCTGCGGCGGCAGAACTCTCGAATAACATAAGCGCGAATGTTTTGTTATTTTTATCCGTAAATAACTATTGACAAAAACGGAGTTTTTCCCTCAAAGCACACAGTACGAGTATGCCGAGAACGTGGAGTTTGAGGTTTATCCTTCGGCGGATACGTCAGACCCCAATTACTACTGCGAAATATGGATTGCAGTAAATGAAAAGACTAAATAAAACAACTGCCGCGGTTAATCGGGAAATTCCCTTTTGACGGCGGTTTTTCTTGCGCTCGGTTCGGATTCGTGGTAGAATTGAAAAATAATAAATCAAAATGTGTGAAGAACCATTGCAGATATTTCTTGAAAAAGGAAATGATATAAACATGGAATTATGGGATTTATACGATAAAAACGGCAACCGTACGGGCGAGGTCTGGGAGCGCCGCCACGGCAATTATATGGATATTCCCGATGGGCGGTATCATCTGGTAAGCGATATACTTGTTCAGCACAAGGACGGCTCCTATCTGCTCACAAAACGGCACACGGGCAAGGACGTTTATCCCGGTTATTGGGAAGCAAGCGCGGGCGGCTCCGCTCAAATTGGAGAGAGCCCCGAGGAATGTGCAAAACGCGAGCTGTTTGAGGAAACAGGTATTTTATGCGAAAGCTTTGAGCTTGTAAAAAGGACGTTCAGCAAACGCAGCCCCAGCCTGATTTATTCTTATCTTGCAAAGGTAGACTGCGATAAAAATTCGGTTGTCCTTCAGGAGGGAGAAACAACCGAATACAAATGGGTCGACGCGGCGGGACTGATTGAATACGCGGACTCGGAGCTCGCCATTAAAACAAGCGTCGAGCGGTACAGGGAATTTTATGACAAAATTCGGGCGCGGTTAAAATCAAACAGTGACCGAAAAATTTCAGGAGAAAATAAATGCTGATAAAATAGGAAAAATTGACATTACAGAAAGGCTCGGAGCGTTTTGCCCCGAGCCCGTTGTTTGTTTCCGGCTATATATAAGAAATTATTGGTTCAGTTTGTTATCATTAAATCAGGCACATACTACACCTCAAAATCCACAACACCGTCCTCAAGGTGATAAAGCGCTCCGATAACCTTCAAGCCATGAGCCTCTTCGTCGTGTATGGAAAAGCTGTTCTCTATTACCGCGATACTGTGGCGCACGTTAAGACGGCAGGCTTCTTCCTCGTCGGTCTCGTCGCCGACAGCGATACGGATTTCATCGGTAATAAATTTAATGTATCCGTCCGGGTCGTGATTTATAGCGGCGTCCACCGCGCCGCAGTGGTTGTGACCCATAACAACAATCAGCTTTACGCCCAGATGAGAAGCGGCGTATTCCACCGAGCCGAGCTGGTGGTCATCCATTACGTTGCCGGCGACGCGGATTACAAACAGCTCGCCGATTCCGCTGCTGAAAACGCTTTCGGGAATCACGCGCGAATCCGAACAGGTGATGATGATCGCGTATGGGCGCTGTCCGTTTTTGCAGGTGTCAAGCCGCTTATCGGGAGAAATATCGCCGATGCCCGTTTTGCTTTTCAAGTATAACTGATTGCCTTTTATCAGCTTATTCAGCGCTTCATCGGCACTGAGATTTTTGATTTGCTCATGTGACATTTTTCATCATTCCTTTGGGTTATTTACCGGACTTTCCGCTAAAAAACATTATTTTTATTATTGAGCTGCTGAAATTCATTCCAAAGCTGCATGTATGACATTGCGTCAGAGTCAAGCGCTTTACAAAAATATTATATAGCGTTTTCTGGGTAAACGCAACTGTTGAAATTATTCTTCGCGCGTATTATAATAATACTATTATCAAATAAAACACTTTAACATCTGTCGCGGATTTGCCTTCTTTGATAACACAAACCGCAAAACCCGAATAAGAACGGAGATTAATAATGAAAAGATCAGCGCTCATACTGACTGCCGCCGTAATGCTGATGTCGGGCTGCACGGGCGGCAGCGGAAGCTCCGAGGCAGGCTCTTTAGCCGATTCAGTTTCATATCATCAGATAACGCAGGAAGAAGCAAGCGTTATGATGACAAAAAACGACGGGCACGTTATCGTTGACGTCCGCCGTCAGGACGAATACGACTCAGGGCATATTCCAGGCGCCATTCTGATTCCAAACGAATCCATCACGGACAAGCAGCCCCAGCAATTGCCCGACCTAAATCAGGTAATATTGATTTACTGCCGCAGCGGACGGCGCAGCAAGGAAGCGTCGCAAAAACTGGCGGATATGGGATATACCAACATATACGAATTCGGCGGCATTAACACATGGACAGGCGAGGTCGAAAAGCAGCCGAGGAGTTAAACGGGAATATCGGGAATCGTAAAACCCGGCGGAAAAACTTAGGAATGGTGGATATAAAATGGTAAGAGAATTAGTACACGACCCAATGCTTTTGGGAATCAAATCAAAGACCGCTGTAAAGGAGGACGTTTCTGTCGCGCGTGATTTGCTCGACACCCTGAACGCGCACCGTGAGACATGCGTGGGTATGGCGGCAAATATGATTGGCAGAACCGTACGTATTATCGCCTTTATCGACGGCGTTAAGCCTGCCTTGATGTATAACCCCGAAATCATCTCAAAAGCCGCGCCGTACGAAACCGAGGAGGGCTGTCTTTCTCTGCTTGGAGCGCCGCGCAAAACCACAAGATATAAAACAATCAGGCTGAAGTATCAGGACGATAAATTCCAATGGAAAACCAAGTCCTTTTCGGGCTTTACCGCGCAAATCATTCAGCATGAAGTCGACCATTGCGACGGAGTGTTAATTTAGAATATCGGAAAAAAAGAGGCTGTGAAGTTGATTTTCTTCACAGCCTCTTTAAGGTTTGCACGTATTAGCCGCTTAAAGTGAGGCATTATTTCCAATAACCGTAGGAGGTCGTTTTTTATGAGCAGAAAATATAGATACATCAGTGAATATGAAATAGAAATCATAACCATGATGAACCAAGGAATGAGTTTATGAGAGATAAGAAGCAAATCGGGTTTACGCATAAGGCATGCGGGATTTTCACTTGCTCACAGAAAGGAAGTGCACTGCTTTTTATCGTTAAGCCTGTTCCTTTTTCTGCCTGTAATCCTCAAGCGCCGCCTGAATCGCTTCCTCGGCGAGCACCGAGCAGTGCATTTTATAGGCAGGGAGACCGTCGAGCGCTTCGGCTACGGCTTTGTTTGTGAGCTGCATTGCGTCCTCAACGCGCTGTCCTTTTATAAGCTCGGTCGCCATTGAGCTGGACGCGATAGCGCTTGCGCAGCCGAAGGTTTCGAATTTAACGTCAGTGATGATATCGTCGTCTATTTTAAGGTACATCTTCATAATGTCGCCGCACTTGGCGTTGCCGACTTCTCCTACGCCGTCGGCGTTTTCAATCACACCGAGGTTGCGCGGCTGCAAAAAATGATCCATTACTTTATCGCTGTATAATGCCATAGTCAAAATCCTCCTATTTTAAAATAAAGTCCTTTTTGCCCTCCGTCAGGTCGCGCCAAACGGGGGAGAAGCTCCTCAGATGCGCGACGACCTCTTTGACGGAGCTGATGATATAATCTGCCTGTTCTTTCGTGATGTCCTCGCCGATACTAAGCCTGAGCGAGCCGTGCGCTACGTCATGGATTCTTCCGATTGAAAGCAAAACATGGCTCGGGTCAAGCGCGCCCGAGGTGCAGGCGCTGCCAGAGGACGCGGAAATTCCCTTTTGGTCGAGCAGGAGTAAAATGCCCTCGCCCTCTATGCCCTCAAAGCTGAAATTGATGTTGCCGGTAAGCCTTTGTTTAACGTCGCCGTTTAGCGCGCTGTGAGGGATTTCGGATAAGCCCTGAATAATATAGTCGCGGATCTCCCTCAGGTACGCGTTGTTATGCTCCATATTTGCCGCCGATTCTTTCAGGGCTGCCGCCATTGCCGCGATACCGGGCAGGTTCTCTGTGCCGGCGCGTTTGCCGCGCTCCTGCGCGCCGCCCTCAATCAGGTTTTGCAGGATAATGCCCTTGCGCGCGTACAGAAAGCCAACGCCCTTGGGACCGTGGAACTTATGCGCCGAGGCGGAGAGCATGTCAATGTTCTGTGCCTTAACGTCAATCGGCAGGTGCCCCACCGCCTGAACCGCGTCGGTGTGGAAGTAAACGCCGTGAATACGGCAGATTTCTCCTATTTCCGCAATCGGCTGAATGGTGCCGATTTCGTTATTTGCGGTCATTATAGTGACAAGGCAGGTGTCCTCGCGGATAGTATTTTCAAGTTCGTCCAAACGAATAATGCCATTTTCGTGAACAGGTAAGAGCGTGATTTCAAAGCCGTTTTTTTCAAGCTTGTTAAGCGTATGAAGAATTGCGTGGTGCTCAAACGCGCTCGAGATGATGTGGGTTTTGCCGTTTTTCTTGCCGCCCATCGCGGCGGTCAGAAGCGCCTGATTGTCCGCCTCGCTTCCGCCCGAGGTGAAAATGATTTCCCGAGGGCTTGCGTTGATGACGGCGGCAATTTCCTCGCGTGCGATTTCAAGCTTTTCCTTTGCCTTCTGACCTATGGTATACAGGCTTGACGGATTGCCGTAGAAGTTTCGCGCACAGTCAGTCATAGCCTCAATTGCCGCCTCGCTCATTTTTGTGGTGGCGGCGTTGTCTGCGTATATCTGCATAATGTCAACTCCTTTTTCAGTGACTATATTATAACCATATACGCCTACTGTGTCAATAGGTAAATCGAAAATAGTCTTGAATTTTCCATTAATCCTATGTTATAATAGGACAAAACATGCCGTTTGCGGCAATTCATGGCGTAGCCAATTCATGTTTGTTAAAACAATTCATGAACCGTCAGGTTCAATTCATTCCTGTATCAGCGTTTTTCGAAAAAGAAACGCCGATGATATTATCAAACGTCGGTACCGAAATGAATTGCACTCCGTGCATGAATTAACTCTGTCATCAATTGTGCCGTTGGCACATGAATTGTCCTTCGGACATTTATGCAAAAAGGGAGCGTGAAAATATGATTTCATCAAGAGGACGCTACGCGCTGCGCGTTATGATTGACCTTGCGCGGCAAAACAGCGACGGCTATGTGCCGCTCAAGGAGATTGCCGAGCGGCAGAATATTTCAAAAAAATATCTTGAAATTATCGCAAAGGATCTTGTTAGCGCAAAGCTTCTTAAAGGAGTCAGCGGCAAGGGCGGCGGCTATAAGCTCAGCCGCAAGCCCGAGGAATACCCTGTCGGCGAGATTCTGGATGTTATGGAAAACTCAATGGCAGTCGTTTCCTGCCTTGAAAACGGTGCGGAGGAATGCCCTCGTGCCGCCGAGTGCGACACCCTTCCGATGTGGTCGGAGCTGAATCAGCTGATACACGATTTTTTGTATAATAAGAAGCTGTCGGATTTATTGTAAAGCGACCGTAAGCCGATACATCATTTTACGGCAGCGGAACAGAATCAAATTATTTGTAAAAGCTATTGACAAATAGATAAATGCCTATATAATGATAATCGAACACTTCCTGATGTGTGGTGAATAGTGTGGAAATGACGGAAAAAAGAATTGCCGAAATGTTCAAGGCTTTGTGTGACGAGAACAGAATCAAGATTTTGAAGCTCTTGCGGTCGGGCGAGAAATGCGCCTGTCATCTCAACGACGAAATCAATGTCACACAACCCACCGTGTCGCATCATATGAAGGTGCTGTGCGACTCGGGAATCGTTGTCGGACGTAAGGAAGGCAAATGGATGCACTATTCAATATCACCCGAGGGCGCAAGGTTAGCGGCAGATGTGCTGAAAGACCTTACCGATATTTAAACTAAGTCGTGTGAACAACACGGCTTATTAAAAGCAAATCGCATAGACAAATTGCTATCTGTCTATGATTAGGCGGCAACTATGAAGACTTTTTACTCAGGATGAAATATTCGGTATAAAACGGCTCAGGGCGCTTCAATTTTTGTTGATTTAGGAGGCTGTTATGGAAAACAAAAAAGGAATCAGTATCTTTCAAAAATATCTGACAGTATGGGTTATTATCTGTATGGTTATCGGCGTTTTCATCGGAAAATTTCTGCCGCAGATACCCGAATTCCTGAATCGCTTTGAATTTGCGAAGGTATCAATACCTATGGCAATTCTGATTTGGATAATGATTTATCCGATGATGATGAAGGTTGATTTTCAAAGTATAAAGAATGTCGGCAAGAATCCGAAAGGCTTATTTATCACTTGGATTGTAAATTGGTTGATAAAGCCGTTTACGATGTACGGGATCGCAAAAAGTATTTTAAATAAACGAAGGTAAACTATAGGAAAAAACAAAAGTAATGCAGTAAGGAAATCAGCCCTCTTTCTCGTTTTGGTGTGAGAAAGAGGGCTTTGAATTTGTTTATCTGATCAGTCCGCAAACAACGGAGTAGAAAGATAGCGGTCGCCTGTATCGGGCAGGATTACTACAATTGTTTTGCCTTTGTTTTCGGGACGCTTTGCAAGCTCGATTGCCGCCCATGTAGCGGCACCCGAGGAAATACCTACAAGCACGCCCTCTGATCTGCCGATAAGCTTGCCTGTGGCGAAAGCGTTTTCGTTGGAAACGGGGATGATTTCGTCATAAACCTCGGTGTTTAGCACGTCGGGAACAAAGCCCGCGCCGATACCCTGAATCTTATGAGCGCCCGCAACGCCTTTTGAAAGTACGGGAGAGGTCTCAGGTTCAACCGCGACAACCTTCACGTTAGGATTCTGCTCCTTGAGATATTCGCCTGTGCCTGTTACGGTGCCGCCTGTGCCAACGCCCGCTACGAGGAAGTCAACCTCGCCGTCGGTGTCCTCCCAGATTTCGGGGCCTGTTGTAGCCTTGTGAACGGCGGGATTGGCGGGATTTACAAACTGACCGGGGATAAAGCTGTTCTCGATTTCTTTGGCAAGCTCCTCAGCCTTGGCAATCGCTCCCTTCATACCCTTGGTGCCGTCGGTGAGCACAAGCTCCGCCCCGTATGCCTTCATAAGCTGGCGGCGCTCAACGCTCATGGTCTCGGGCATTGTGATGATAAGTCTGTAGCCCTTTGCCGCCGCGACTGACGCGAGGCCTATTCCCGTATTGCCCGAGGTCGGCTCAATAAGAACGCTGCCGGGCTTCAACAGTCCCTTGCTCTCGGCGTCCTCGATCATCGCCTTTGCGATCCTGTCCTTGATACTGCCTGCGGGGTTGAAATACTCAAGCTTTGCTATAACCTTAGCCTGCAAGCCGAGTTCCTTTTCAATGTGCGTCAGTTCAAGCAAAGGGGTTTTGCCGATTAAACGGTCTGCTGTCTGATAAATTTTACTCATAATAATTACCTCCAAAATATAACCTACAAAAGTAGTATGTTAGTGGAACGATAATATAATACTCTCATTTATACTATTTGTCAATAGAAAATTTGAAAAAAATCTTGAAATCATATCAACATACTGCTATAATGGGGAATAAAGAAAAAACGGAGGTATGATAGAGATGTTGATTTCAACAAAAGGGCGTTACGCGCTTCGCGTTCTGATTGATATGGCGGAGCATAACGGAAACGAATATATCAAGCTAAAGGATATTGCCGAGCGGCAGGAGATATCCGAAAAATATTTAGAGAGCATTGTCAAGCAGCTTGTTATAAATAAATTCGTCGTCGGCTTGCGCGGCAAGGGCGGCGGCTACAAATTATCAAAAGCGCCGGACGAGATAAACGTGGGCGAGATACTGCGCATTATGGAGGGCAGTCTTGCGCCTGTTGCCTGTATGGAGGAAACCAACCTGCCTTGCCCGAAGGTTTCGGAATGCAGAACGCGTGAATTCTGGCGCGGTCTTAACGACGCTATCCGCCGTTATACAGACAGCTTCACGATTGCGGACTTGACGCGCGAGAATAGTACAGACTATGATTATGTGATTTAGGTGATTGATTTTGACAATACAACAGTTAAGATATGTGTCGGTGATATGCGACGAAGGCTCGCTTAACAAGGCTTCGGAGCAGCTCTATATCGCGCAGCCGTCATTGACAAGCGCGCTGCAGGAGCTTGAAAAGGAAATAGGAATAACTATTTTTAACCGAGGCGGCAGGGGAGTGACGCCGACGAACGACGGCTTGGAGTTTATTCGCTACGCGCGCGAGGTTATTTCGCAGTACGACAATCTGCTCGAAAAGTACGGCAAGGGCGGAGACCTTAAAAAGAAGTTCGGCATCTCCACCCAGCATTATTCATTCGCGGTCAAAAGCTTTGTCGAGATGGTAAAGCACTTCGGAACCGACGAGTACGAGTTCGCCATCCGCGAGACAAGAACACGCGATGTGATTGACGACGTTGCGTCAGGCAAGAGCGAAATAGGTATTTTATATTTGAACGACTTCAACCGCAAGCCGCTTGAAAAGCTGCTGAAATCCAACAGCCTGATATTTACGCCGCTGACGGAGTGCAGTGCCTATGTGTATCTTTGGAAGGGTCATCCGCTTGCAAAGAATGACAAAATCCGCTTTGAAGATTTAAAAGATTATCCCTGCCTTTCGTTTGAGCAGGGCGACAAGGGCTCGTTCTACTACGCCGAGGAGATACTGAGTACGAGCGAGTACCCCAAAACGATCAAGGCGACCGACAGGGCGACCATGCTCAATCTTATGATCGGGCTCAACGGCTATACCCTTTGCTCGGGCGTTATCAGCGAGGAGCTCAACGGCTCCGAGTATCTCGCAGTTCCGTTTGAAGCCGATGACGATACCGTAGGCAGTAATATGGTGATAGGCTACATCTCAAAGAAAAATCTTATGCTGAGCAACCTCGCTCAATTATATGTTAAGGAGCTTGAACAGTACCTTTGCAGCTATCAGGAATCACATAAATAATCAAAAGCCCGTTCGTTGGAGCGGGCAGTTTTCTTTTTAACGAAGTGTATGTGATATGTGTGTTGCAGGTGGAGCAAGTAAAACTATTAATTTCTATAACATTCTCTTTTTAAGGTTTTATTGATTTAACCTGCTCCACTTGCAACAACAGTGCGTTAGAAATCGTGTAGCAGATGTAGCAGGTAAATATGTTGATTTCTATATAACTCTCTTTTTAAGTATTTATTGATTTTACTTGCTACAACTTGCTACAACCGTTTGATAATCAAGAAGAAAACACCCGGTTATAGGCTGAATCTATAGCCGGGTATATTTTTTATGCATTGGACAAAACCTACCAACATAGTATATAATTGAGTCAACGAAAACAAAGGAGACAACAGTTATGACACTGAATCTTAAAATGTTGACTAACGCAAACCGAATGTCGGAGCGAATGCGGGAACGTGACGTTCCATCCGGTGCGCCTTTGGTAAGCGTGTTATAATCGCAACGCTTCATAAACGGCGCTTCAAAACTCAAATATGACAGTTAGGATTTTTACAAAATATCAAGTTTATTAATTCAATTATAATTAAAGAAAGAGGTATTAACCATGTCAGAATATAAATTTGACACCTTACAGTTACACGTTGGACAGGAACAGGCAGACCCCGCAAGCGACGCCAGAGCGGTGCCGATTTACGCCACCACAAGCTACGTTTTCCATAACGCTCAGCACGCCGCGGACCGCTTCGGACTTGCCGACGCGGGCAACATCTACGGCAGACTTACAAACTCCACTCAGGGCGTTTTTGAGGACAGAATAGCGGCTCTTGAGGGCGGCGTTGCAGGATTGGCGCTGGCTTCGGGCGCGGCGGCAATCACATATACAATTCAGGCGCTTGCGAAACAGGGCGAGCACATTGTAGCTCAAAAGACAATCTACGGCGGCTCGGCTAACCTGTTGGCGCACACCCTTCCGCTCTACGGCATTGAAACAACTTTCGTAGACATTCACAACCTTGAAGAAGTCACGGCGGCAATTCAGCCCAACACCAAGGCTATCTACATCGAGACCCTCGGCAACCCCAACAGCGACATTCCCGACATCGACGCTCTTGCTGAAATCGCTCACGCGCACGGTCTGCCCTTAGTCATCGACAACACCTTCGG
This sequence comes from uncultured Eubacteriales bacterium, assembly GCA_900315195.1. GTDB lineage: Bacteria > Bacillota > Clostridia > Oscillospirales > Acutalibacteraceae > Ruminococcoides. The sequence goes on from OMYD01000044.1 coordinate 13,952, forward strand.
CACGCCTTATCTTATCAGGCCCATCGAGCACGGAGCGGACATCGTAGTTCACTCCGCGACCAAGTTCATAGGCGGTCACGGAACCACGCTCGGCGGCGTTATCGTAGACGGCGGCACCTTTGACTGGGCAAAATCGGGCAGATACCCGTGGATTTCCGAGCCGAACCCCAGCTATCACGGCGTTAAGTTTACCGACGCCGCAGGCAAAGCCGCGTTCGCGGTTTACATCCGCGCGATCCTGCTCAGAGATACCGGCGCTACAATTTCTCCCTTCGCCGCTTTCCTGCTCTTACAGGGCACCGAAACACTCTCGCTCAGACTGGAGCGCCATGCCGAGAACACCAAGAAGGTGCTCGATTACCTTGTAAATCATCCGCAGGTTGAAAAGGTCTATCATCCCTCGCTTGCAGACCATCCCAACCATGAGCTGTATAAAAAATACTTCCCCAACGGCGGCGGTTCTATCTTCACCTTCGACATCAAGGGCGGCAAGGAAGAAGCCTTCCGCTTTATTGACGGACTTAAAATCTTCTCGCTCTTGGCAAATGTCGCGGACGTTAAGTCCCTTGTAATCCACCCTGCCACCACCACTCACTCACAGCTCACCGACGAGGAGCTTGACGCGGCGGGAATCCACCAGAACACCATCCGGGTGCGCCTTTGGAATAGATAAATAAACAGGAAACCTTCCTGCAACGGCGCGTTATAACGCGGGCAAGGGAGGTTTCCTTTTTTATTATTACTTATTGACAGGCAGCATTTTATGCTATATAATTAACCTACTATGCTAATAGTTGACAACATTTGTTAGGAGGAAAAGCAATGCTTCTTGACCTCAACAATTCATATATCAACCGTCTTGCGCAGACAGCGGAGTTTGGCATTGAACGCGAGAGTTTGCGCGTCACCGCTGACGGTAAGCTTGCTCAGACAGAGCACCCGTTCGTCGGGAATCCGCATATTGACCGCGATTTCTGCGAAAATCAGGTGGAGATGATCGGCGACGTTTTTAATTCCCCCGAAGCGCTTAACCGTCAGTTAGGCGAATTGCTTGATAAAGTTGACGCGGAATTAATTAAAAACAACGAGCTGCTCTGGGCGTTTTCAAACCCTCCTCGTTTTGGCAGTGAAAACGAAATCCCCGTCGCCCGATTCCACGGCAGTCTGCGCGGCAAGTCGGAGTACCGTCATTATTTAGCGCAGAAATACGGCAAAAAGAAAATGCTGTTTTCGGGGATCCATCTCAATCTTTCATTCACCGACAAGCTTTTGAAAACCGCGTTTATATACGGCAATCACTCCGATTTCGCGGAGTTTAAGAACAGCTTCTATCTGCGCCTTGCAAAGCGCCTGACGCAGTTCGCGTGGCTGGCGGTTTACCTTACCGCCGCAAGCCCCGTCGCGGACGCTTCGCTCGGGTCTGAGAGCAACGTTTATTCCTCGATCCGCTGCTCCGAGCACGGCTATTGGAACGACTTTACGCCGATACTCGATTATTCCGATATAAAAAGTTATATCCGAAGCATTGCGCGGTATGTCGTAAGCGGCAGGCTGAAAGGCGCGTCCGAGCTGTATTATCCCGTCAGAATCAAGCCGCGCGGCGAAAACAGCCTTGAAGCCCTGCTTGAAAAAGGCGTGAACCATCTCGAGCTGCGCGTGCTCGACGTAAATCCGCTTACACGCACGGGAATCTTCTCTGAGGATATCCGTTTTATCCACCTGCTGCTGCTCTGGTTTTGCGGCCTGCCCGATTTTGATTTTGGCGAAGAAAAGCAGATAAAGGCGATCTCCGACGTAAAGTCAGCCGCCGTTTTCGGCGACGCGGAAATCAGGCAAAGAGCCAAGGAAACGCTCGAAGAAATCAAACGCTTCACAAAGCAATATTTCCCTAAGTATCTGAATATTGTTGAATATCAGCTGAACAAGCTTCACGACGGCAACAGCTACGCCGAGATAGTCAGCCGCCGATTTACCGACGGCTACATGGAAAAAGGTCTTGCGCTTGCAAGAGCTTACCAAAGGGGTGAGGGCGATGTGTGAGTTATTCGGAGTTTCCGCCCAAAACGATTTTTATGCAAACGACTACCTCAAACTTTTTTACAGCCACAGCGATTTCCACCCTCACGGCTGGGGCTTAGCCTGTGTTTCACGAAACGGCGCTCTTGTCGAAAAGGAGAGCGTCAAGGCTTCAAAAAGCAACTACCTGCGCGAGAGGCTGTCTCAGCCGATCAATGAAAAGCTCCTGCTCGCGCACATCCGCTACGCCACCATCGGCAACGTGGAGTATAAAAACTGCCACCCGTTTACGGGAAGGGACTGCACGGGCAGACGGTGGACGCTGATCCACAACGGCACGATTTTTGATTACCCGGAGCTGTATCCCTACTTGAAAAAGCAGAAGGGCGACACCGACAGCGAACGCGTTTTCCTCTATCTTCTCGAAAGGCTTAACGAGGCGACGCGTCAAAAAGGCTCAAGGCTGCACTTTGAGGAACGCTTTAAGCTGCTTGATGAGATCATCGGCGACATGGCAAGGGGCAACAAGCTCAACCTGATGTTTACCGACGGCAAATACCTTTACGCCCATACGAATTGCCGAGGCACGATGCACGGCCTTTTAAAGGACGGCGCGGCGCTTCTGTCCACACAGCCGCTGAGCGGCGAGAACTGGCAGCTTGTACCCTTCGGACAGCTTTTGGCGTTTAATAAGGGAAATCTGATAAAAACGGGAACCGAACACCATAACGAATATATTCAGAGCGAGGACGAGATGAAGCTGATCTATCAGATCTTCGCCAATCTGTAAGGTGAGAATATGACAAGAGAAGAAATAATTTGTCGATTGTACGACCGCTTTATACGCCCGACCGAGAAAAAACGCGAGAGCTTTATCGGCGTTGAAATCGAGATACCGATTATAAATCTCAATAATAAGGCGGTTGATTTTGCCGTCGTCCACAAGCTGACTGCGGCGTTCCTCGGTGAATTCAGTTTCACTCCGACGGGATTTGACGAGGAAGGACATATCTATTCCGCCGTCAATTACGAAAACGGCGACGTGTTCTCCTACGACTGCTCCTACAACAACATGGAGTTTTCGTTCGGCAAGGAGAAAAACCTGCACGTTATTCACGAGCGTTTCAAGCTTTATTACGCGTTTGCGCAGGACTTTTTCAAGCCGTACAACTACACGCTGACGGGCATGGGGATCAATCCCAACCGCAAAATAAATCACAATATCCCGATTGAAAACGGCAGGTACAAAATGCTGTTCAATCACCTCTCGTCATTCTCAAAATATTATTATATTCCCATGTTCTTCCACCGCTATCCGCAGTTTGGAATGTTTTCGAGCGCGTCCCAGGTGCAGCTCGACGCGGATTTTGACAAGCTTCCCGAGATTATCGACACCTTTAATAAGCTGGAGCCGATAAAGGCGCTGCTGTTCTCGAATTCCGTCCTGCTCGGCGAGAACGAGGACTTGCTCTGCTGCCGCGATATGCTCTGGGAAAACAGCACTCACGGCATCAATCCGCACAATGTCGGCATGTATGACTGCGACATCAAAACTACTGACGATATTCTGAACTACATCTCAACAACAAGCATTTACTGCGTTGAGCGCGACGGAAAATACCTCAATTTTCCGCCCGTAAATATTCTGGAGTACTTCACGCTTGATAAGCTCACGGGTGAATACACGGAAAACGGCGAGCATATTTTAATGGACTTTCAGCCGCAGCCCAACGATATCGCGTATCTTCGCACCTTTAAGTTTGAGGATCTGACCTTCCGCGGCACAATTGAGTACCGCAGCTCCTGTTGTCAGCCGATAAGCGACGCGATGACCGTTGCCGCCTTCCACCTCGGTCTGCAAAATAAAACGGCACAGCTCAAAGATCTGATCGAAAGCGATACCGCGCTTTATCACCACGGCTACAATGCCGTTGAATTAAGGCGGCAGCTCGTCAAAAAAGAGCTGCCGTCAACCGTCAGCGAGGACGTGCTGTACGGTTTTGTTATTAAGGTTCTCAACCTCTGCAAAGAGGGACTTGAAGAGAGGGGACTCGGCGAGGAAATTTATCTGGAACCGCTCTACAGCCGCGCGGATAACCGCACCAACCCCGCAAAGGAAATGCTCAGCCGCCTGCAAAACGGCGAGAATATGGAAGCCGTAATAAAGAGCTATGCCGAGGTGTAACAGCATGAACATTATCGATATTCAAAATGAAATCATCCGTCTGAAAAAAGAAAAGGACATCTGTATTCTCGCCCACAGCTATCAGGCAAAGGAGATTCTGGAGGTAGCCGACTTCACGGGCGACAGCTACAAACTCAGCGTTGACGCTTCCAAGGTTGGCAATCAGAACATCGTCATGAGCGGCGTGCGCTTCATGGCGGAGACCTGCAAGCTTCTCTCCCCCGAAAAGCGCGTCTATTTGCCCAATCCCGACGCGGGCTGTTCCATGGCTGACCAAATGGACAGGGAGCTTATTGAACAGATGAAGGAGCATTTGCCGGGCTACACGGTCGTCGCCTACATCAACACCACCGCCGATCTGAAAACCGTCTGCGACGTTTGCGTCACCTCGTCCTCGGCGGTTGAGATTTGCCGAAAGATAAATAACGACAAAATCCTCTTTATTCCCGACTGCAACCTCGGCGCGTATGTGGCGGCTCAGATTCCCGAAAAGGAGTTCAAGCTGGTTTCGGGCGGCTGTCCTATCCACGCCTGCGTCAATGTTGACGACGTAAAAAAGGCAAAGGCGCTCCACCCGCACGCCGAGCTGCTTGTTCATCCCGAATGTACGCCTGCCGTCTGCGCCTTGGCGGACTATATCGGCTCAACCTCAGGAATTATGAATTACGCGGTGCAGTCTGATAATAAGGAATTTATCATAGGAACGGAGATCAGTATTCAGGAGCATTTGCAGTATCAATGCCCCCACAAGCGGTTTTATTACCTGACGCAAAAGCTGATTTGCCCGAACATGAAGTCAACAACCCTCGTTGACCTTTACAACTGCGTTGCCGGCAACGGCGGCGAGGAGATCCTGCTCGACAGCGACACCATCACAAAGGCGAGAAAATGTATTGACGAGATGATTAGGCTCGGAAGCTGAGAAAGGAAAGTTTTCTATGGCTGATATACAATCCAAAATAACCAGTCTTACCGGCAAGCTTATGGACGACTACGGCAAGGGCAGGGTCATCGACGAGATAAAGATGTTCGCCTATCCCGACAAGAATATCATCATTGATATTCTCGAAAAGCTGAGGATCGTCATCTATCCCGGCTACTACCGCAACCGCAATTACCGCACCTACACGGTCAAAAATAACATTTCAATTCTGCTGGAGGATATTATTTACAATCTGCTAAAGCAAACGGCGATCGTGCTCAAATACGCGCCCGAGTATCGGGATGCGGACGACGATACGATCGCTGACGAGTCCGAGCGGATAACCTTTGAATTTCTCGATAAAATACCGAAAATTCGCGAGTATATCGAGACCGACATCCAGGCGTTCTACGACGGCGACCCTGCCGCCTATAACAAGGACGAGATAATCTGCACCTATCCCGGCTTGTACGCCATCTCGACCGCAAGAATAGCCCATGAGCTGTTTCTGCTCGGCGTACCGCTGATCCCGCGCATTATGACGGAACACGCCCACAGCCTGACGGGAATTGACATCCACCCGGGCACCACCATCGGAAAGTATTTCTTCATCGACCACGGCACGGGTATCGTTATCGGCGAAACTACCGTTATCGGCAACAACGTCAAGGTCTATCAGGGCGTGACGCTCGGCGCACTGTCGACCCGAGGCGGTCAGAACCTGCGCGGCAAAAAGCGCCACCCGACCATTCACGACAACGTGACTATTTATTCGGGCGCTTCCATTCTCGGCGGCGATACCGTGGTGGGCAAAAACGTAGTTATCGGCGGCAACGCCTTTATCACTACGTCAATTCCCGAGGGCGCGAGAGTCAGCGTAAAGAGTCAGGAGCTGATGTACAACTACGACTCCAAGCACCCCGTCGAGCGTAAGGAGATAGAGCTGGACGAAACATGGTTTTATATGATATAAAAAACGCAACGAACGAGGAATTAAAAGCCCTGATCGAAAGCAGCTCAAATGACAATCAGTTGTTCGCCGCAGCCGACAGCGTCCGCCGCCGTCATTACGGCGATGAGGTGTATCTGCGCGGCTTGATCGAGTTTACCAATTACTGCAAAAATGATTGCTATTATTGCGGCATCCGCAGGTCAAACCGTCAGGCGGATCGGTACCGTCTGAGCAAAGATGAAATAATGCAATGCTGCAATATCGGGTACGGCCTCGGCTACAGAACCTTTGTTCTGCAAGGCGGCGAAGACCCGTATTATACGGACAACAGGATCTGCGAAATCGTATCGGAGATACATTCCGAATACCCGGATTGCGCAGTCACACTTTCTATCGGTGAAAAATCCAAAGAAAGCTATCAGCAATATTATGACGCGGGCGCAAGGCGTTATTTGCTGCGGCACGAAACGGCGAACGACGCTCATTATAAAAAGCTGCACCCAAACGGTATGAGCGGTGCAGAGAGAAAGCAGTGCCTTTATTGGCTGAAAGAGATCGGCTATCAGGTGGGCACGGGTTTTATGGTCGGTTCACCGTTTCAGACGACGGAGAATTTGATCGAGGATCTGCGGTTTATGCAGGAGCTTATGCCCGATATGATCGGAATAGGACCGTACATTTCACACAGTCAAACGCCCTTTTCCTCTTTTACGGGCGGTACGCTTGAACTGACCCTGCGAATGATTGCGATCCTGAGGCTGATGTTTCCCTATTCGCTGATTCCCGCGACGACAGCCCTGGGAACCGTTGATGCGACAGGACGCGAAAAGGGCTTGAAAGCAGGCGCAAATGTGGTTATGCCGAATCTTTCGCCTGTTAATGTACGCAAACAATACGAGCTTTATGATAATAAGATCTGTACGGGAGAGGAATCCGCACAGTGCAGGGGCTGTTTGGAACGCCGCGTAAACAGTGTCGGATACCGTATTGTTAATTCACGCGGAGATGTGAGAAGATAGGAAATGAAAGCTTTATCAATACAGGAATTTATTGATTTGAGAGATCAAAGTCGCGATCACTATGGCGTTGCGCTTCATTTGCATGATCAATGTTCGTCACAGTATCTTTCTACGGACGGGCAAATCATTGACAAGGATTATTTAACATTTCTAACCGGCTTTCTTGACAATAAAAATCTGAGCGCGCTGATTTCAGACGACAGAACCGGTGTATTGATCATACCGAAAGGAATTTAGGTGGGAACGTTATGAAATCCATTTTAATCAAAGATACAACCAGAGAAGAACGCGAACAAATCGTTAAGCAGTCTTTATGGGGCAGCTGCGGAGCCGAATGTGAATTCTGCTCCGGATGTGACAACCGTGGCGGAGGCAGGATCGAAAGCCTGTATCAGCCTTATATCGACGGGCTTAAAGAGATTGCGGAAATCAACGCGGAATATACCGCGCCGTTTGTAAGATAAACAGGAGCAGATTGTTTATGAAGATCATTATTTCGGGAAAAAGAAAAGAAGTGACCGATGGGCTGACTGTCGCACAACTGATCAACAGCGAAACGAACGGCAGACCGCGCTATGTTTCAGTCGTTACACGAAAAGAGCTGTTGCTTGAAGGCGGATTTAATGACGTTGTGCTTCAAGACGGCGATACGGTTGAATTCATCTATTCGGGAGAAGAAGAATGCTAAATCAATTTTCGAGAACACAGCTTGTTTTCGGGGAGGAAGCAATGCAGCGCCTTGCCGGGGCGAGGATTGCTGTTTTCGGTATAGGAGGGGTCGGCGGTTATACCGTTGAGGCACTTGCGCGTTCAGGCATCGGTCAGCTTGATTTGATTGACGACGACAAGGTGTGTATCACGAACGTCAACCGTCAGCTTCTCGCTACGCTGAAAACCGTCGGACAATACAAGGTGGACGTTGCAAAGGAACGCGTAGCGGATATAAACCCGAAATGCCGGGTCAACACCTTTAAAACCTTTTATATGCCCGATACCAAGGGCGAATTTGACTTTTCGCAATACGATTACATTGTTGATGCGATAGATACCGTCAAGGGCAAGCTCGCGCTTGTTGAGAACGCGCAGAAAGCGGGAACTCCGATTATCAGCTCTATGGGCGCGGGAAACAAGGTGGATGCCGCCGCTTTTGAGGTGGCGGATATTTACGAAACATCAGTTTGTCCTCTCGCCAGAGTCATGCGCTACGAATGTCGCAGACGCGGTATCAAAAAATTAAAGGTCGTCTATTCCAAGGAGAAGCCGATCAGACCAATGGAAGATATGTCAATCAGCTGCCGCAGACACTGCGTTTGCCCTCCGGGAACGCGCAAATGTACGGTGCGCCGCGATATACCCGGCTCAACGGCGTTTGTTCCGTCGGTGGCAGGACTGATCATAGCCGGTGAAGTGATCAAAGAATTGACGAGTTTTGAAAGATAAATTAAGCAGCCGAGTGTTTCAGTTGATAAACACCCGGCTGTTCTTATATTGAATATTTGATTCTGTCAATAGCCTCACACAATACACTGTGAGGGCAAGCAAAGTTCAAGCGCATAAATCCGTTGCCGCTTTTTCCAAAAGTGTCTCCTTTATGAAGCCACACGCGGGCTTTGTTCAAAAAAATGTCATACAGCCTAGCGCTGCTCAGCCCCGTTTTTCTGCAGTCAAGCCACGCAAGATAGGTACCCTCCGGCTGAATCAGACTGATCGGGAAATCTGTTGGAAACGCTTTTTGAAGAATTTGCCTGCTTTCTTCAAGATAACTCAACAATCCGTCAAGCCATTCTCCGCCGTATTGATAGGCGGCTTTTGTAGAGACGCTCGCCATCGTATTGATTTCAAAATATTGATTTCAAAATAACCGCTTGCCGCAATCGATTTCTCGATTTTACGCCGAATTACCGGATCGAAAACAACAGTGTTTGAAGCCTGTAGCCCCGCAAGATTAAAAGTTTTTGAAGGTGCTGTGCAGGTAACGGTTATTTTTGCCAGCTCATCAGATATGGAAGCCAAGGGAGTGTGGGTGTTTCCCTGATAGATAAAATCGGAATGTATCTCGTCTGAAACAATGGTCACGTTGTTAGCAAGGCAGATGTTGCCGATTTTTTTTAATTCATCCTTTGTCCATACCCTTCCGACGGGATTGTGAGGAGAGCAAAGCAGGAACATCTTGACACTGTGCTTTTTGATTTTCGTTTCGATGTCATCAAAGTTGAACTGATATCTTCCGTTTGTTTCTGTTAATTCAGAAATGACAAGCTTTCTTTTGTTGGCGGTAACTATTTTTGAAAAAGGATAGTAAACCGGCTGGCAAATGAGTATGCTGTCACCGATTTCCGTCAGCGCATTGATAGACGCACCGATGGAAAACATTACCCCCGGTGATGTAATGATGTGTTCGGGTCGAATCTCCCAATCAAAACGAAGCTTGTACCACTGTGTAACAAGGCTCATGTATTCTTCGTCAGGCTCTTTATAACCGAAAATGCCGTGCTTTGCCTCTTTGATCAAATGTCACCTTCCGAGCAGTTCTTTATCAATGATTATAAATTCGATGTGATCGGTTTGTCAAGAATTTATAACCGGTAATAGAAATAATCTATAACTGATCTTGAGAAATCGCCTTGACAAATGAAGTGAAATATGAGATAATATGTTGCAGAACAAACCTACTAAGTATATAGGTATTATAGATTAGAGGAATGATTATGACCCTTTTTCATCTTTTTAGGCGATGTTGACTCTGTTGGATATCAATATGATTTAAGAAGGAGTCAGTTATTATGAGAACATATAAGAAAATTACCGACTTGATCGGTAACACACCGCTTTTGGAACTCGAAAGTATAGAGAAAAACACAGGAGCGATTGTATTCGGCAAGCTCGAATATTTTAATCCCGCCGGAAGCGTTAAGGACAGGATCGCCAAGGCGATGATAGACGACGCGGAGGCTAAAGGAATATTGAAGCCGGATTCCGTTATCGTGGAGCCGACCAGCGGCAACACGGGCATCGGTCTTGCCGCCGTAGCCGCAGCGAGAGGCTATCAGGTGATTCTTACCATGCCGGAAACAATGAGCGTGGAACGCAGAAATCTTCTGAAGGCATACGGCGCGAAGGTCGTTCTGACCGAGGGTGTTAAGGGAATGAAAGGTGCTATTCAGAAAGCACAGGAGATCGCGGCTGAAAATGCGCACAGTTTTATTCCGAGCCAGTTCACGAACAACGCCAACCCCAAGGCACATTACGATACAACCGGTCCCGAAATCTGGAACGATACCGATGGCAGGATCGATATTCTTGTCGCGGGCGTCGGCACGGGAGGAACCGTTTCGGGCGTGGGCGAATATCTAAAGAATAAGAACCCTAATGTTCAGGTCGTCGCCGTGG
>OMYD01000044.1:24468-26300 GCA_900315195.1 uncultured Eubacteriales bacterium
GGTAACGAATGAGGACGCATTCGCGACAGGCAGAACACTTGCCAAGCATGAGGGCTTGCTTGTCGGGATCTCATCGGGGGCGGCTGTTTGGGCGGCTTCACAGCTTGCAAAGCGCCCCGAAAATAAAGGAAAAATCATCGTGGCAATTTTGCCCGACACGGGAGAAAGATATCTTTCAACTCCCATGTTTTCAGAATAAGAGGTACAAAAAATGATTATCAACAGCAATGCAAAGTTCAATACTGTTTATACCGAAGTCGGCGTAATTGGCTTCGGCAGCATTGCTGCGCCCTTCTGCGCCCGTTGTATGTGTTGTGTTGTGAACACAGGCGGCAGTTAAGGGGAATCAATGAGATAAATCCTGAGCCGTCTGTCTGCATTTGCAGCGCAGGCGGTATTTTTATGCCTGAACGGAGGTAAAACTGATGATAGAAACAAGGGAAAGCGTTACCGCAAAGCTCTGTTCCTTTGCCCGTGCTTTTCATTCCAATATCGAAAGGAATAAGATTTTCGACGATTATCTCGCTTATGATTTGATGGGAAAGGACGAGTTTGAAAAAATCGGTCAGCTGATACAAAATGATTTCGACGCGGAAAAATCGGATAAAAACTACACCTTCGCGTCAAATAAGATTGCAAACTGCATCAACCGCTATATCACGCCGATCCCGCTTTCGAGAATCGCTTTTGCAGAGAATAAGTTGGACGCGTTTGCGCAGCATTGCGGTAAATGTCAGTATGTGATTTGCGGAGCGGGTATGGATACCTTCGCGTTTCGTAACGATAACCCCGATATCAAGGTGTTTGAGCTTGACCACCCCGACACGGGAAGGTATAAGCGGCGCAGAATCAGGGAGCTTGAGTGGATCATTCCCGATAACCTTACCTTTGCACCGATTGATTTTTCAAAGGACGACATGAGCGAAAGACTGCTCGTTTCAGGCTATGATCCCGAAATCCCGACGTTCTTTGCCATTCTCGGCGTGTCATATTATCTGACGCTGTCCGTCTTTGAGGATACGATTCGAAAAATCAGCTCGCTGTGTAAGGCTGAAAGCAAGGTGGTTTTTGATTATCCCGATGAAACCACACTGCGCGGTCAAAGCACCGAGCGTGTCCATATGCTTGCGAGTATCACCGAAAAGCTCGGTGAAAAAATGTTGCACGGTTATTCTTACAAGGAGATATATGATGTGCTCGAACGTCACGGCTTTGAGATAGAGGAGCATGAAACACCGCAGATGATACAAATGCATTATTTTGAGAACCGCAGCGATATGGCTGCATTTGAGAATATCAATTTTATTTTGGCTTGCAAAGAAAAAATACCCGGGGAGGTTGCTTGATGAAAACAATAGCTAGCTTCACCGTCAATCACGACAGGCTTGAAAAAGGAATGTACCTTTCGCGTGTTGACGGAGATGTTGTGACATATGACGTCAGAATGAAAAAGCCGAACGGCGGAGATTATCTCGGCAATGGTGAGCTCCATACGATTGAGCATTTGTTCGCTACCTACGCACGCAACAGCGAAGTGTCGGACGATGTTGTGTACGTCGGTCCGATGGGCTGCCGCACAGGGTTTTATCTGCTTGTCAGATACAGCGTATCTCATGACCGTGCTGTCCGTCTGGTAAGAGACAGCTTGGAATATATCGCAGACTTTGAGGGTGAAATACCCGGAAGCAAACGCATAGAGTGCGGAAACTACGCCGAGCATGATTTGATTGCAGCAAAGCAAACGGCAAGAGATATGCTCTCTGTTTTGAAAAACTGGAATGAAAATGATTTGGACTATAAGGAGTAATCAACATGGCAAATTATAAAAATAT
>OMYD01000039.1 GCA_900315195.1 uncultured Eubacteriales bacterium
ACATCGACGCCACGATTTTCTGCGAGCGCGAGACTCACAAGCGCATTATCATCGGCAAAAACGGCGCGATGCTCAAAAAGATAAGCACCTTCGCAAGGCAGGATATCGAGAGGTTTTTCGACTGCAAGGTGTTCCTGCAGACATGGGTAAAGGTCAAGGAGGACTGGCGCAACCGCGCCCAGCTCGTGCAGAATTTCGGATATAACGAAAAGGACTTTGACAGCTGACAGCTGTAGGAAGCGCGCCTTTGGCGAAATTGCTATAGCAAAACGCTTCTGCAACGGCGCATCATTAGTATCTTTTTTATTCAGCGAGGTAATTATGACACTTTCCCTGCGAAAATGCGATTACTCCGACTGCGAAAAAATACGGCAAATGCAAAAATCCGCCTTTGCCGCGCTGCTTGAAAAATACCGCGACTATGATACAAACCCGGCATGTGAAAGCGTTGAACGCATCCGTGAGAAAATGGATCAGCCGCAGACGACATGGTTTTTCATCATCAGCGGCAGCGACGTTGTCGGCTGTGTGCGGCTGTTTAGAATCAATGACCGCACCATGCGCGTATCGCCTATATTTATTCTGCCCGAATATCAAAACAGGGGCTATGCCCAAGAGGCTATGAACCTGCTTGAAAAGGAAAACCCACAGGCGGATAAATGGGAGCTCGACACCATATTGCAGGAGGAAAAACTCTGCCGCCTGTATGAAAAGCTCGGTTACCGCAAAACGGGTGAGAGCTGCGACATAAAGGACGGAATGACAATAGTTTTTTACTCTAAATCCATCATTTGACAATCATAATATACCGTTTTATCCGCAACACTACCCTTCGGGGGTGTTGTTATGGACGAATTAGGTCACTGGAGATTGTTTATAAACTCCGGCAGCGTGCTCGATTATCTTGATTACAAGCGCGCAAAGGAAGCGCTTGACACGGGCGCTGATACCGTAAAACGGGAGGAAACCGATGAAATTCCGAACGGAAGGTCTGATAATAAAGGAACAGAATATCGGTGAACAGGACAAGCTTATTCATGTCCTCACCAAATCAAACGGCGTTGTAAAGGCGTTTGTGCGCGGCGCAAAGAACATCAAGGGCGGCAAAGCGGCGGCGACCTCGCTGCTCAGCTACTCGCTTCTGACGTTCCACACCGGGCGCGACAGCTACTCGATAGGCGACGCGCGCACCCTGCGCGTTTTTTCAAAGCTGCGCGGCGACGTCAAAAAAATGTGCCTCGCCCAGTATTTCTGCGAGCTTGCGCTGACGATTTGCCCGCGTGAGAAAAACGCCGAAAAGTATCTCAGCCTTGTGCTCAATTCGCTGTATCTTTTAAACGAGGACAAGCGGCCTGCCGAGCTTGTAAAGCCGTGCCTTGAAATGCGGCTTGCGGCTATGGCGGGCTATCTTCCCGATTTAATCATGTGCAAAAACTGCGGTGTTTATACCGCGCCGCTCATGCACTTTTTCCCTCAGACGGGCGAGATAGAGTGCGGCCGCTGCTGCGGCGCTCAGGCAAGCGGCGCTGTGCCGCTTACAGAGGCGGCGCTTACGGCGCTGCGTCATACCGTGTACGCCGACGACGACAAGCTGTTTTCGTTCTCGCTCTCGGACGAGGGGCTTGAGCTTTTGAACCGCGCGAGCGAGGCATATTTACAATACAGATTTGAAAAGGAATTTAAAACACTTAATTTTTATAAAGCTATTAAATAATTATGATGAACAGACATTACAAAACACTTGAACTGAATAAAATACTTGAGCAGCTCGCGTCGCGCACCAATCTTTCGGACGCGCGTGATATGGCGCTTGCGCTTGAGCCGCAGACCGACATCGAAAAGGTGCGCTTTTTGCTTAAACAGACCGACGACGCGGTAGCGCTGAGCGGCCGGTTCGGCGCGCCCTCATTCGGCGGAGCGGTAAACTGCTCGGGCAGCCTCAGGCGCGCTCAGGCGGGCGGATGCCTTACAGCGGGCGAGCTTTTGAAAATCGCCGACACCCTGCGCATTATCCGCACCGTTAAGGAGTGGCAGTCGCGCTGTTCCTCGGTTGAAACAACGCTTGACAGCGATTTCAGCGGACTTATTTCCAATAAATTTCTCGAGGAAAAAATCACCTCGGCGATCATCAGCGAGGAGGAGATTTCCGACAAGGCGAGCAACACGCTCTCAGATATCCGCCGCAAAATACGCACGGCTTCCTCAAAAGCGCGCGAAACGCTTGACAAAATCATCCGCAGCAGCAAATACATAAAATACCTGCAGGATACTATCGTAACCCAGCGCGACGGCAGATATGTTGTGCCCGTTCGCGCCGAGTGCCGCAACAATGTGCCGGGCTTGGTTCACGACACCTCGTCAAGCGGACAGACCGTGTTCATCGAGCCGATGGGCGTTGTGCAGGCTAACAACGACATCAAGCTGCTGAAGGGCAAGGAAGAGGAGGAAATCGAGCGTATCCTCTTTGAGCTTTCCGCAAACGCGGGCGACTTTGCCGACGCTATTATCCGCAGCTACCAAAGCCTTACGCGCCTTAATCTTATTTTTGCCAAGGCTGACCTTGCCTATTCAATGCGCGCCTCAATGCCCAAAATCAACCACAGGGGTGAAATAAACCTCAAACAGGCGCGTCACCCGCTGATTCCGAAGGACAAGGTCGTGCCTATCGACATTCATCTCGGCAAGGACTTTGACACCCTTGTTATCACCGGCCCCAACACGGGCGGCAAAACCGTAACGCTTAAAACGCTCGGACTGCTCACTTTAATGGCTATGTGCGGACTTTTGGTGCCCTGCGCCGACAACAGCGAGCTCAGCGTTTTCCGCCGTGTTTTGGTGGATATAGGCGACGAGCAGAGCATTGAGCAGTCGCTTTCGACCTTCTCGGCGCACATGACAAATATTATTCAGATTATCAAGCTCGCAAACGCGGGCACGCTCTGCCTTATCGACGAGCTGGGCGCGGGAACCGACCCGGTTGAGGGCGCGGCGCTGGCTATCTCGATACTTGAAAAGCTGCGTGAAAAGCACACTAAAATCGCTTCCACGACCCATTACGCCGAGCTAAAGGAATTCGCCCTGCGCACAGAGGGCGTTGAGAACGGAAGCTGCGAGTTTGACGTAGCCACGCTAAAACCTACTTACAGGCTGCTCATCGGCGTTCCCGGCAAGAGCAACGCCTTTGCTATTTCAAAGCGGCTTGGCATGGACGGCTCGGTTGTAGAGCGCGCTCAGCAGCTTGTCAGCAGCGAGAACCGCCAGTTTGAGGACGTTGTTGAAAAGCTTGAAAAGCAGCGCCAGAGCCTTGAAAAGCAGGTCGAAAACGCCAACCGCCTAACCGCCAAGGCGAACACCGAAAAGCAGAAGGCGGAAAACGAGCTTAAACGCGCCAAAGCCGACGCCGAGCGCGAGGTCGAGCGCGCCAGACAGGAGGCGCAGCGCATTATTTCAAGGACGCGCGCGCAGGCAGACGCCCTTGTTGAGGAGCTTGAAAAGGCGCGAAAGGAAAAGGAGATGTCAGCAGAAACGCGCTCAAAGCTGAGGCGCGACATCGACAAAATGGAGGCCTGCGCCGACCCCGTAAAGCTCAAAAACACTCCCGACGAGGAATACAAGCTGCCGCGTCCGCTCAAGGTGGGCGACGAGGTGCTCATTTACGATATTGACAAAAACGCCACGGTTCTCGCTCCGCCCAATAAGGACGGAATAGTGCTTGTGCAGGCGGGCATAATAAAGACTCGTGTTGACATTAAAAACCTTCGCCTGCTTAAATCAAAGCTCAAGCCGAATGTTCCTAAATTCGCCTCAACGCGAAATGTTCCGAGCCGCATGGACGTCCGCCCCGAAACCGAGGTTGACGTGCGCGGACAGACCGCCTATGAAGCGGTAGCTATCGTTGACAAGGCGATAGACAACGCAGTGCTCTCGGGCGTTTCAAAGCTGACGATAATCCACGGCAAGGGCACGGGAGTGCTTCGCCGCGAAATAAACCGGCACCT
Source organism: uncultured Eubacteriales bacterium (assembly GCA_900315195.1). GTDB lineage: Bacteria > Bacillota > Clostridia > Oscillospirales > Acutalibacteraceae > Ruminococcoides. Next base: position 3,999 of record OMYD01000039.1, read on the forward strand.
CCGTCACCACAAGGCGGTTAAATCCCAGCGTCTCGGCACCTTCGGCGAGGGCGAGGACGGCGTAACGATTGTAGAGCTGAAATAGTTGATAAATAGGAGATATATATGAAAAAACAGTTTCTTGACAGCGGAAAAATAGTCGGCACCCACGGCATCAGGGGCGAGGTCAGGATCGACCCGTGGTGCGACTCTCCCGCGTTTCTTGCCGCGTTTAAAACCCTATACCTCGACGAGCGCGGCGAGCAGTCAATTAAAGTAAAGTCGCGTCCGCACAAAAATATAACGCTCTGCAAAATCGAGGGCATAGACACCGTTGAGGAAGCCGAGCGCATGCGCGGAAAAATTGTCTACATCAACCGCGACGACATTAACCTCGGAGAGGGCGTGCACTTTGTCCAGGACTTGATAGGGCTTGAGGTGCGTGACTTCGACACAAACGAGGTTTACGGCAAGCTGACCGACGTTCTGCGCACGGGCGCAAACGACGTTTATGAAATAACCCGGGGCGGCAAAAAGTACCTCGCCCCCGTTATCGACGAGGTCGTGCGCGAGATAAACACCGAGGACGGATATGTGCTTATTACGCCGATGAAAGGAATTTTTGACGATGAGGATTGATATCATCACGCTGTTTCCCGAGATGTTCGCGCCTGTGCTGGGCGACAGCATAATAGGCAGGGCGCGGCAGAGCGGCGCGGTTGAAATACACACCCACCAGCTCCTTTGACAAGCACCGCCGCGTTGACGACACCCCTTACGGCGGAGGAATGGGTATGCTGATGAAGGCCGAGCCTATTGCGCTCTGCTTTGAGGCTATCTGCGAGGAAACAGGCGTTCGGCCGCATTTTATTTATATGTCCCCTCAGGGCAAAACCCTGAATCAGGGGCGGCTAAAGGAGCTTGCGGAGTACAAAAACATCTGCGTGCTCTGCGGCCACTATGAGGGAGTTGACCAGCGCCTGCTCGATACTTTTATCGACGAGGAAATCTCAATCGGCGACTTTGTGCTTACGGGCGGCGAAATACCCGCCATGGCGTTTACCGACGCGCTCTGCCGAATGGTGCCGGGCGTGCTTACAAACAACGAGTGCTTTACCGAGGAGAGCCATTTCAACGGCCTGCTCGAGTACCCCCAGTACACCAAGCCCGCCGAGTGGCGCGGAATCGAGGTGCCCGAGGTTCTGCTCAGCGGACACCACGCGAACATTGAAAAATGGAGGCGTGAAAAGGCTGTTGAGGTCACCCGGATCAAGCGTCCCGACTTACTCAATTAGGCAATATTGTTGTAAAAGATTGCGATATATAAGATTGAAAACAGAAAAATCGACATAAAACTTTGTAAATTTGCACAATAAACGGGTTAAAAATTCTACGTCGGGTGAAACTTCACACGAAAATAATTTAGCGTATTGACCTCGGCGGAAAAAATGATTATAATGTTAACGAGGTTAAGCCATATTATATTTATCTAGATAGAGAAGAGGGTATTTTAAATGTATGTAAAGGAAGTATTGGTTCAGAACAAAGCAGGTCTGCACGCGCGTCCCGCGACATTCTTCATCCAGAAGGCCAACGAGTACAAGGCTACAATCTGGGTTGAAAAGGAAGAGCGCCGCGTTAACGCCAAGAGCCTTTTGGGCGTTCTGTCCCTCGGCATCATCGGCGGCACATCAATTAAGATCATCGCTGACGGAGCGGACGAAACCGACGCGGTTGAAGGCCTTGCGGAGTTGGTAGAATCAGGCTTTGCTGAGTAATTTTATATAATAAGCATTTCAGGGCGGAGTAAATCCGCCTTTTTTTCTTGCTGAAAAAGCATTGGAGGTGAGGGCTTGAATCCTAAAATGAGCGAGCTTCGCAAAAAGGCAATGGCGCTGCCGCTTTTGCCGGGCGTGTATATTATGCACGGAAAAGACGGCTCAATAATTTATATCGGCAAGGCAAAGGCGCTTAAAAACCGCGTAAGCCAGTATTTCGGCTCTCAGAACAACCACCCCGAAAAGGTGCGCCGAATGGTTGACAACGTCGACGACTTTGAGTATATCATCACCGACAGCGAGTTTGAGGCGCTTATTCTTGAGTGCAGCCTTATAAAGCAGCACACTCCAAAGTACAACATCCTGCTCAAGGACGACAAGGGCTACAGCTATATCAGAGTCGGCGGCGGCGACTGGGGCAAGCTGTCGTATGTGCTTCAGAAGGCTGACGACGGCGCGACGTATATCGGCCCCTACAAAAGCAGCTTTTACGTCAAGAGTGCGGTTGAGGAGGCAAACAAAATCTTCATGCTGCCAACCTGCAGCCGCCGCTTTCCGCAGGATTTCCGAAAGGGCAGACCGTGCCTTAACTACCATATAAGGCAGTGCATGGCTCCGTGTACGGGCAGGGTAAAGCTCTCGGATTACCGCGAAAGCCTGAGTCAGGCGCTCGACTTCTTAAAGGGCGGCTCGTCAAACTCGGTCAAAAAATTAACCGAGCAGATGGAGGCGGCGGCTGAGAACCTTGAGTTTGAGCGCGCGGCAAGAATCCGCGACAAAATAGCCGCCGTAAAAAGAATGGGCGACAAGCAGAAGGTCGTGCTCAGCAAGGTGCTTGACGAGGACGTCATCGCGTCCTTTGAAAACGACGGCAAAACCTGCTTCCAGGTTTTCCGCTTTGAGGGCGGCAGGCTGTTTGACCGCGAAAGCTTTATTTTCGACAGCGGCGACGCCGAATCGGATACCGAGGAATTCATCATCGGCTACTACACAATGCGCCCCGACATTCCAAAAAACATAGCGCTCCACAGCGGCTTTGAGGGCATTGAGGACGTTGGGCGGTGGCTCAGCGAAAAGCGCGGAAGCAAGGTGACGCTGAGTGTTCCTCAGCGCGGAGAGCAGGCTCAGCTTGCGGCGATGTGCCGCTCAAACGCCGCCGAGGCGCTGGCTCAGCAAAAGGGCGCTACGGCGCGCGAGTTCAACGTGCTCGAGGAGCTAAGGCAGACTCTGGGGCTTGAAAAGCTGCCCGAGTATATTGAGTGCTACGATATTTCAAACCTCGCGGGCACCGAAAATGTTGCCGGCATGGTTGTTTATAAAAACGGAAAGCCGCTTAAATCAGCCTACAAAAAATTCAAAATCAAGGGCTTCGACGGTCAGGACGACTACGCCTCAATGGCCGAAACGCTTACACGGCGTTTTGAGGAGTACTACGCCGCCGAAAAATCCGACGAGGGCTTCGGCAGACTGCCCGATTTAATTCTGCTCGACGGCGGTAAAGGACAGGTCGCGGCGGTGCGCGGGGTTTTTGAAAAAATGGACATCGACGTTCCGCTTTTCGGTCTGGTAAAAGACGACAAGCACCGCACCCGAGCCGTTACGGGCGAGGGCGGCGAAATAGCGATAAGCTCAAAGCGGGGACTGTTTTCGTTCCTCAGCAAAATGCAGGACGAGGTGCACCGCTTCGCCATAGGCTATCACCATGCGCGCCGCAAAAACGCCGCGTTCAGAAGCTCGCTTACCTCAATCGAGGGCGTGGGCGAGGTAAGGGCAAAGGCGCTGCTGAAATACTTCCGCACCATCGACAATATTTCAAAAGCGGATTTAAAGGAGCTTGAGTCCGCTCCTAAAATGACCCGCGACAGCGCTTTTTCGGTGTACAGGTACTTCCATTCGGAAGACGAAGCGCAAAATTGATATTTTTATAAATAATAATGAAAAAATATTCTTGTAAAATCATGCGTTATATGATATACTGTTTCTGTTAGTGAGGTTTTTTATGCGAGTTATTACAGGCTCGGCGCGTGGCAGACGCCTGGAGACCCTTGAGGGCGAGGACGTCAGACCCACCACCGACAGAATAAAAGAAGCGGTTTTTTCAATAATTCAGTTTCAGACAGAGGGCAGAAGCTTTCTTGATTTGTTCGCGGGCAGCGGACAAATGGGAATTGAGGCGCTCAGCCGCGGCGCAAAACAGGCGTATTTTGTCGATAACGCGAAAAAATCAATAGAAACCGTCAAGCGCAACCTAAAGACCGTAAAGCTTGAGCAAAACGCCAAGGTGGTTCAGGCTGATTACCGCAGCTTTTTGTCGATGAACCCCGTTTCATTTGACATAGCGTTTCTTGACCCGCCCTACAGAACGGGCGCGCTGCATGAGGCGCTTTCGCTTGTGCCCGGGTGCATGAACGAAACTGGCGTTATTATTGCGGAAAACCCGCTTGATGAAGAAATTTTGTCGCAATACGGCGATTTTGTACTTGACAGACAGTATCGCTATGGTAAAATAAAAATAACAACATTCAGACACAAGGATTTTATTATATGAGTAAAACTGTAATATGCCCGGGCAGCTTTGATCCCGTTACGCTCGGACATCTGGATATCATCACCCGCGCGTCGGGGATGTTCGGCAAGGTTGTTGTGGCGGTGCTTGTAAATTCAAGCAAAACGCCGACCTTCTCAACCGAGGAGCGCATTGAGCTGCTGACCGAGGCTGTCAGCGGACTTCCGAATGTTGAGATCGTAAGCTTTGAGGGCTTGCTTGCCGAGTACTGCAAAACCTGCGGGATCGACACCATCGTTAAGGGGTTAAGGGCGGTGTCCGACTTTGAGTACGAGTTCCAGATGGCTATAGCCAACAAAAAGCTCAACCCGAAGCTTGAGACGATCTTCCTCACCGCAGACGCCGACTCAACGTTTTTAAGCTCGAGCATGGTTCGTGAAATCGGCTCGATGGGCGGCGACATAAGCAACTTTGTGCCCGCGTGCGTGCACGACCGAATCATCAAAAAACTAAGGAAATAACCCTCATAAATGAGGCTTTCAATAAAAAATAAGGAATCAGATAATAGGAGTGGATAACATGAAAGTTGACGATTTAATCCTGCAGCTTCAGGATTTGGTAAATGACGCTAAATCAATGCCTTTCTCGGGCGGCAAGGTTCTTGTAAACAGCGATGAGGTTTACGACATCATCGACCAGATCCAGGAGGCAATGCCTGCTGAGGTAAGACAGGCTAAGCATATTGTTGCCGACAGAAAGCAGATCCTCGCCGAGGCTAACCGCGAGAGCGAGAACATCATCCGCGCTGCCGAGGAACGCAAGAAGGTAATGCTCAATCAGAACGAAATCGTAAGAGAGGCTCAGGCTAAGGCAAGGGAAATCATCGAGGACGCCAAGCATAAGTCGGCTGAAATCCGCAAGGCTACTAACGTTTATGTTGACAGCATTATGAAGCGCACCGAGGAAAGCCTGGCTTCACAGCTCGGCGAGATCAAAAAGACCCGTGCGAACATCAGCAATTCTCAGAAAAAACAAGGCTAATCCAAAAGCAGCGTTAAGGCGCTGCTTTTATTTTTGTCCGCCGGAAAGAGATGAACCTAAAAATTCTCAATTATACTTTACTTTTTTTCCCCTTTGTTGTATAATAAGCTTTACGGATTGTGGAGCGGTATGTCCGCTCACCAAAAAAGGAGGGAACGACACAATGATCAGCGGCGCTGAAATCATGGTAAAATGTCTTGAAGCGGAGGGTGTTAAAGTCGTCTTCGGTTATCCCGGTGCGACGATCTGCCCGTTTTACGACAGACTCTATGATTCCTCAATAAAGCACGTTCTGGTGCGTCAGGAGCAGAACGCGGCGCACGCGGCAAGCGGTTATTCGCGCTGCAGCGGATTGCCCGGCGTCTGTGTCGCCACCTCGGGACCGGGCGCTACAAACCTTATCACCGGAATCGCCACTGCCTACGCGGACTCGGTTCCCATGATAGCGATTACCGGCCAGGTCAAAAGCGACCTTCTGGGCAGAGACGTATTCCAGGAGGCTGACATAACGGGCGCGTGCGAGCCGTTTGTAAAGCACAGCTACCTTGTCAGCAAAACCGAGGACCTGCCCCGAATCTTCAAGGAGGCGTTCCACATAGCCTCAACGGGCAGAAAGGGACCCGTTTTAATTGATATTCCCATGGATATTCAGCAGAATGAGATCGAGAGCTTTGAATATCCCGACAGTGTAAATATTATCGGCTACAAGCCCAACACGCGCGGTCACGCCGTTCAGGTAAAGCGCGCGGTTGAGGCTATCAAAAACAGCCGCAGACCGCTTATCGTATCGGGCGGCGGCGTGCTAAGCTCCGGCGTTAAGCTCAAATTCCAGGCGTTTGCCGACAAGACCAAAATCCCTGTTATTTCAACAATGATGGGGATCGGCGTAATGCCCAGCGACCATGAGATGTACCTCGGAATGCTCGGCACCCACGGCAAGCCAGTGGCTAACCGCGCTTTGCACGACGCCGATCTGGTAATCGTTTGCGGCGCTCGTTTAGGCGACCGCGCCGTAGCGGCTCCCGACCAGATGAGCGAAAATACAACGGTCATTCACATCGACATCGACCCCGCCGAAATCGGCAAGAACGTTAAAACCGAGATCCCGATCGTAGGCGATATGAAAAACGTGCTTAACATGCTGATTGACGAAATCGGCGACTACGTTGTCCCCAACCAGTGGCAGGAGACCGTAAAGGGCTGGAAAAAGAGCTTTTTCCGCACAGCTCCCAAGTTTGACGGCTTTGTTGAGCCGCGCGCGCTTGTGGCTCAGCTCAGCTCAATGCTCAGGAGCAAGGCGATTTTGGTTGCCGACGTTGGCCAGAACCAGATTTGGTGCGCCAACAACTTTATGATACGCGAGGGCAGGTTCCTCACCACGGGCGGCATGGGTACAATGGGCTACTCAATTCCCGCGGCAGTGGGAGTTAAATTTGCAAGACCTACGCGCGACGTTGTAGTTGTTTGCGGCGACGGCAGCTTCCAGATGGGCATGAACGAGCTTGCGACTATTGTAGGCAACAACCTGGCTATTAAAATAATCATCATGCGCAACCACCGGCTGGGCATGGTGCGCGAGCTTCAGGACGTTCACTACAACAAGCGTCATTCGGGCACTATCCTCAGCGGCGACCCCGATTTCCAGAAGCTTGCCGAGGCTTACGGCATCGACCACGCCGAGGCAAACTCTAACGAGGAAGCCGAGGAAATCATCAGGGGAATGGTGAAGTCGGACAAGCCGTTTATCCTTGTCTGCAACGTCTATCCCGACACTCCGTCGATATGAGGTGATAGAATGCAGTATACATTATCAGTTTTGGTAGAAAACCACGCGGGCGTGCTCTCGAAGATTTCGGGGCTGTTTTCGCGCCGCGGTTTCAATATTGACTCTCTTGCCGTAGGCGTTACAAATAATCCCGCTGTGTCGCGGATTACAATTGTCGCAAACGGCGACGAGTATGTCGTTGAGCAGCTTGAAAAGCAGCTTAACAAGGTTATTCCCGTTATTAAGGTCAAGCGCCTTGCGGAGGGTGAGTTTATCAGCCGCGAGCTGATTCTCATCAAGGTTCACTGCGCCGCCTCAAAGCGCGCCGAAATTATCAAGACCGCCGAAATAATGCAGGCGAAAATCGTCGACGTGGCTCCAAGCTGCGTTACGGTTGAGTACTGCGAGTGCACCAACCGCGTTGAAACGCTTATTGACTTGCTCAGACCTTACGGCATACGCGAAATCGTGCGCACGGGCACGGTGGCAATCGACAGGGGAAATACAGCTTTGTCTGTATAAATAAACAATTGGCTGTAGGAGCGGGCATTACCCGCCCGCAGGCTTGCCGCCTGAGCGACTTTGGAAAGGACGGGCAATGCACGCGCCTACAACTGACTTATAAAACAGGAGGAAATAAAATGAAAGACTACAGAGAAAACATGAAGGCACCTATTTATTATCAGAGCGATTGCAACCTTTCGCTTCTTGACGGCAAAACAATCGCTATCATCGGCTACGGCAGCCAGGGTCACGCTCACGCGCTGAACCTTAAAGAATCAGGCTGCAACGTAATCATCGGTCTTTACAAGGGCAGCAAGTCCTGGGCAAAGGCTGAGGCGCAGGGCTTTGAGGTTTACACCGCTGCCGAGGCTGCCAAGAAGGCTGACATCATTATGATCCTTATCAACGACGAGAAGCAGGCCGCTATGTACAAGGCTGACATCGAGCCCAACCTCGAGGCAGGCAACATGCTTATGTTCGCTCACGGCTTTGCTATCCACTTCGGTCAGATCGTTCCGCCCGCAGACGTTGACGTTACAATGATCGCGCCCAAGGGCCCCGGTCATACCGTAAGAAGCGAGTATCAGGTTGGCAAGGGCGTTCCCTGTCTTGTAGCTGTTTATCAGGACGCTACAGGCCAGGCTAAGGAGAAGGCTCTGGCTTACGCTCTGGGTATCGGCGGCGCGCGCGCAGGCGTTCTTGAAACCACCTTCAGAACCGAGACCGAGACCGACCTCTTCGGCGAGCAGGCTGTTCTTTGCGGCGGCGTCTGCGCTCTTATGCAGGCGGGCTTCGAGACCCTCTGCGAGGCAGGCTACGACCCCAGAAACGCTTACTTCGAGTGCATTCACGAGATGAAGCTCATCGTTGACCTTATTTATCAGTCGGGCTTTGCCGGAATGAGATACTCAATCTCCAACACCGCTGAGTACGGCGACTACATCACAGGTCCCAAGATCATCACCGACGACACCAAGAAGGCTATGAAGAAGGTTCTTTCCGACATCCAGGACGGTTCCTTTGCCAAGGAGTTCCTGCTTGACATGTCGGCAGGCGGCCAGGCTCACTTCCGCGCAATGCGCAAGCTCGCTTCCGAAGCTCCCGCTGAGAAGATCGGCGAGGAAGTAAGAAAGCTCTACAGCTGGTCTGACGAGGATAAGCTCATCAACAACTAATGACAGCGAAGCTGTCAATTCATGCCGCTTGCGGCAAATGAATTGATTTGTTTATTAATCATAAATAACAGGGCGCACACTCTGTGCGCCCTTTGATATTAGGTGAACTATGGATAAAAATATGATTGCCCGCATTAACGAGCTGGCAAAAAAGAAAAAGACCGTCGGGCTGACCGCCGCCGAGCAGGAGGAGCAGAAAAAGCTCTATAAAACATACCTCGGCGAAATACGTCAGCAGTTCTCTCAGACGCTCGACAACGTAAGCGTCGAGGAGAAGGACGGCAAGGTTGTGCCTTTTAAAGAGGCGTTTAAGAATGAATAACAGCATTTAATACTAATATCCAATAAAACCCTTTAACATCTGCTGCGTTAAATTCCGTCTAACCGCGTTGTCGTCCTCGGAATCCGTCAGGATTCCTGCGTCCTCCGCCTTGTTATGCGAAATTTTCCGCTAACATCTGTTTTAAAGCGTTTTAATGGAAATTAGTATAAAACCCGCTGCGGATCTGCAGCGGGTTTTTCTAAATCATTTAATCTTTGATTCTGAGCAGCCTTGCGGTGTAGAGCACGCAGACTGCGCATACGCCCGTGTCGGCAAGAACCGACATCCACATCTGAGCCAGTCCGAAGGACGCAAGAATAATTACCGCTGCCTTTACCGTAAGCGCGAAGATTATGTTGGCGCGGATTGTGTTGATTGTCTTGCGCGCAAGCCTTATTGCCTTAGGAAGGGCGGTCAGGTCGCCCGAGGACAGCACCGCGTCGGCGGCTTCGATTGCCGCCTCGCTGCCGAGTCCCATGGCTATTCCGCAGTCGCTTTTGCTCAGTACCGGCGCGTCGTTTATTCCGTCGCCGACAAAGCAGACCGTGGAGCCGCTTTCCTGAATTTTACTGATTTCACTGAGCTTATCCTGCGGCATTAGTTCGGCTCGGTATTCAATATTTCCAAGCTGCCGTTTTGTCTGCGCGGCGTTCTGCTGCGCGTCGCCCGTAAGCATTAGCTTTTGCTTTATTCCCAGCTTGTCAAGCTGACTGAGCACGTCCTTTGCCTCAGCCCGCAGGGTATCGCTGATTTCAAGCGCGCCTATAAGCTTTCCGTCATAAATAAGATAAACCGCGTTTTTGCCCTTTAGCTCCTCGGGAACGCTTTGATTCAGAAGCTTTGAGTTGCCGCAGGTTATTTGTTTTCCGTTGTAAACTGCCGAGGTGCCGCAGCCCGCTATTTCCCTGTAATCGCCGAGCGGGATTTCGTCCGCGCCGCCTTTTTCCTTTATCGCCATGGCGATGGGGTGGGTTGAGTATTTTTCGCACGCCGCCGCAAGAGATAACACCTCTTTTTCGGAAAAGCCGCCGCAGGCATAAACGTTCGATACCGTTATCTTGCCTGTTGTGAGGGTTCCCGTTTTATCGAAAACGAACGCGTCGGCTTTTGCCAGCGCTTCAAGGTATTTGCCGCCCTTTATCAGCACGCCCATGCGCGAGCCCGCGCCGATCCCCGAATAATAGGAGAGAGGAACCGAAATAACTATCGCGCACGGACAGCTTGCGACAAGTACTACCAGAGCGCGGTATATCCACTCGGAAAAGCTGCCCAAATGAAGCAGCGGCGGCACAACCGCGATCAAAAACGCCAGACCGATGACAATAGGAGTATAGATATTGGCAAAACGCGTTATCAGCTTTTCACGCTGTCCCTTCTGAGCGGCGGCGTCCTCAACAAGCCGCAGAATCCTTGTAGCCGTGCTGTCGCCGAATTCCTTGGTAGTTTTCATGGTCAGCAGTCCTTCGCCGTTCATAGCGCCGCTCAGGACTTCGCTGCCCTCGCATACGTTTTGCGGCAGGCTTTCGCCCGTCAGCGCCGAAACGTCGAGCGACGAGCTGCCGCCGGTTACAACGCCGTCGAGCGGCACTCTTTCGTGGGGCTTTATTATAACGGCCGAGCCGATTTCCACGCTGTCGGCAGGTACGGTTTTCTCGCTTCCGTTTTCAAGCAAAGTTGCGGTGTCGGGGCGGATTTTGCTGAGCTTTTCGATGTCGCGCCTGCTTTTTCCCACCGCTAAGTCCTCGATGAACTCGCCGATTGAAAACAGGATAGTCACCATAGCCGCCTCGACGTATTCGCCAAGGCAGAACGCCGCCATAACCGCGATTGTGATAAGTACGGTCTCCTCAATGCGCAGCCTGAACGCGTTCTTAAAGCCCTTTAAAAATACGTCGTAGCCCGCCGCCAAAGCTGCCGCGAGGCTGAGAGCGAACACCGTCCAATGCGCGGCTGTACTGTCAGATAAGATGTGCAAAACAAGCGCCGCAGCTCCGAGAGCGATTGAAGCGACAAGCAATATGTTTTTGATTTTGCCCTTTTTGCCGTGCCCGTGAGAATGTCCGTGCCCGTGCTCATGGTCGTGACCGCAGCAGCCGCCGTGACACTCGCTTTGGTGCTCATGGTGATGGTGCTCCGAAAAGGGCTTTACCTTTACGCCGTCCTCAATGCTGTCGCAGATGGACTGAACCTGTATAACCAGGTTTTCCGAATCATGCTCAAAGCTTAGTTTTTTTGTAGCGAAGTTGAAGCTCACCCTTTCAAAGCCCTCGGTTTCGGAGATTTTTGTCTCGATTTTTGAGGCGCAGTGGGCGCAGTTTAAGTTTTTAAGTAAAAGTTCATGTTTCATAAAATCACTCCAGAATATGATCCATGCCCATTTCGATGATTTTCTTTACATGGTCGTCGTCAAGGGAGTAGTACATCTGCTTGCCCTCGCGGCGCACGCGCACCAGCTTGTTCTGGCGCAGTACGCGAAGCTGATGTGAGATAGTGCTCTGTTCCATTCCCAGCGCCTCGGCAATTTCCATTACGGGCATTTCGTTGTCTGACAGGGTAACCATTACGCGCAGGCGGGTAGAGTCGCCGAAAACCTTGAAAAGGTCGGCAAGCTCAAACAGTACTTCAATATCGGGAATGCTGTTCTTTTCCATATAATCACCTCGGTGAAAAGTTGAACATGTGAATAACTGTTCATATGTTAAGATAATTATATCACGCTTGTTAAGATATGTCAAGATATCCCGCGAAATTCTTTTGCGTAATGTCACTTATAGGCCGCGTCTGTGTAGGTTAACTTGTTCTTTATTGACAAAGAGGCTATACTATTGTATAATATTACCAGATTTTTCTGAAAGTGAGGAGAATTGTGTTGAAAATTCTCAAAGGCATTACGGCCGCTTGGCTCTCCGCGCTGATGGTGCTTTCCGCGGCCGCGCCTGCAGCCGCCGCGGCGAATGATAACGAAACAAACCCGCAGGTTATAAGCGTAACCGCGGCTGATTTAAAAAACAACGCTTGGTCAGCGCTCCAGACCGCGCTGAACCGTGCGGCAGACCGCGCGACCGAGTCAAATCCCGTCACCGTAAAGGCTGCTGCCGGCAGTTACATCCTTGGCAGCGGGCTTAAAATTTTTGATAACACCACTCTTGACCTCAGCGGCGTTACCCTGAAGCGCGACTTTGCCGGCAATATGATCCGCGTCGGCAGCGAGGACACAGTGGATTCGGGAGCCGTAGGATATCAGTACAGGAACATCACGCTCATCGGCGGCACCTACGACGGAAATCTTGGACGCAATACCATGTTCAAGGTAGCCCACGCCAAAAACTTTACGATGCGGGACGTGACCTCTGTAAATGAATTCGAAGGCCATATGATGGAAGTGGCGGGTTGCGACGGCTTTACCGCCAAAAGCTGCACCTTCCGAGACCAGATCCTTACTCCGGATAACAACGGTTACGAAGTAATTCAGTTTGACATACTGCACCCAAAGCATGTTGTCAATTGCCGCGCCGAGGATCTCAACTGCAAAAACATTCTTGTTGAGGACTGCGTGTTTGACAACGTTCCGAGGGCGATAGGCACCCATACCGGCGTTCTGAACAATCCTTTCGACGGCATAACAATCCGCGGCAATACCTTTAAAAACATAAAGAGCATTGCTGTCCAGGGCATGAACTGGATCAACGTCGACATACGCATGAATGTAATTGAAAACGCTCCACGCGGTATAACCGTTTATTCGGTTATGAATGACGGTTCGGGAATCTTCACATCTTCCGACCTTTCAGCGCTCGGCGGCACAAAAAGCCATGTTTCCTCCGAGTACAGGACGCCCAAAAAGGCAAATATCAACATTTGCTATAACACGCTTAAAAATGTCGGCAGCTTAGCCGATATATACGCCGATTACGAGAGTCAGGGTATTGCTGTATTGGGCAACAATCTTACAAAGGTTTATTCCAAAAGCAGCGACGGCAGCGGCGGTCTGCCTGTAGGCGACTACTACAATGACGGCGTGTCTGTTTACGGCAATTACATAGATATACGCGGCAACGGCGTGCGTATTGAAAACGCAAAAAACGGCAGCGTAAGCCGCAACGAAATCCTCTGCTCAAAAAACACAGTAAGGTCAGCTAACTACTACGGAATTGTCCTGCGCGGCAATGCTCAGGTAAACAACATCGAGTACAACACCGTTAAGAACGCCGAGGTCAACGGTATTCAGATCGACTCCTGTACGGTGGGCTCGATCAACTACAACGACATCATATCGCCCGGCAAGTACGGCATGGGCGCGTATACATCCAAAATCGGCAGTATCACTGACAATTACGTCACCTCGGCAAAAAATAACGGAATTAACCTGCTTGGGTCGTCAAGCGCCGATAAAATCAAGTGGAACCGTGTCACAAGCTGCTCGGGCACAGGAATTCTTGTGTCGTCAAACAGTACTTCAGGCGATATTTCGGGCAACCTGACATATAAATGCGTCAGAGGTATAAGCGCTAAAAAGAAAGGCTCAAACTATACCTCTCCGTCGCCGCTCACTAAGTTCAGCCTTGTAAAGAGCGGCGTAAAGATGGGCGCCGGCACCGCGTACAAGCTTGTGCCCGATGTTCGCCCCGTCAACGCGGTCGAGACCTTCAGCTACTCATCGGCAGACAGCTCGGTCGCCTTGGTGGATTCTTTCGGCAGAATTACCGCCAAAAAACAGGGAACCGCAACCGTAACCGTCACCTCGTCAAACAAAATAAAGCAGACCTATCTTGTTGAGGTAACAGGCGGCAGCGGCGTAAGCTATATCGATCCTCAGGCTCTTCCGGCTCCGCAGATTACAAAGTTCGAGAGCACCGCTCAGGGCGTAAAAATCTCATGGAACAAGGTCGACGGCGCCTACGGCTACAGGGTATTTTATAAGGGCGCGTCGGGATGGAAGGCTATGGGCAATACCGCTGACACCTCATTTACCGATACCGACGTAAGATATGGCGGAACATACACCTATACCGTTCGCTGTGTTGACGCAAACGGCGGCTTTACAAGCAGCTATAACAACACCGGCTGGACTTACACATATCAGCCGCCCGGGCTTGATATTCCGCGTATCACCGGGTTCGAGAGCACCGCTCAGGGCGTAAAAATATCATGGAGCAAGGTCAGCGGCGCCTACGGCTACCGGGTATTCTACAAGGGCGCGTCGGGCTGGAAGGGTATGGATAATGTCACCGGCACCGCCTATGTCGACACCGACGTCAGAAACGGCGGAACATACACCTATACCGTTCGCTGTATTGACAAAAACGGCAATTTCACAAGCGGATACAACAACACGGGCTGGACTTACACATATCAGCCGCCCGGGCTTGATATTCCGCGGATTACCGGGTTCGAGAGCACCGCTCAGGGCGTTAAAATTTCATGGAGCAAGGTAGACGGCGCTTACGGCTACCGGGTATTCTACAAGGGCGCGTCGGGCTGGAAGGGCATGGATAATGTCACCGGCACCTCATATGTCGATACCGACGTCAGAAACGGCAGAACCTATACCTATACCGTCCGCTGCGTTGACAAAAACGGCAATTTTACAAGCGGCTACAACAACACGGGCTGGGCGTATAAGTACGCCTACAGCACGACCGAGTACCCGGTATTTACGCTTTCAAACGAGTCAGACGGCGTGCGTATCAGCTGGAACAGTATGAACGGCGTTTACGGCTACAAGGTGTTCTATAAAAACAGCAGCGGCGGCTGGACGTCTATGACCACCGTTACGGGCACCTCGTATCTGGATACAAAAGTGAGGAACGGCTCAACCTATACCTACACCGTGCGCGGCGTTGACGCAAACGGCAGCTATGTCACCTCGTTTCTGGCAAGCGGAAAGACAATTACGTTTTCGGGCGGCACTCAAAGCAGCTCAGGCGGCTTTACAAGCTATCCGTCAACAGTAAAGCGCGGCGAGTACGCAACGGTCAAATTCCGCGGCGCCGCCAATACAAAGTATACTATTACGGTCTTTTACAGCAGCGGAGCATCCACAGCCGACGGCCTCGGAACCAAAACCTCTGACTCAGGCGGAAACGTGAGCTGGACATGGAAGGTCGGCAATAAAACAAATCCGGGCACCTACCGCATTCAGGTTACCGGCAACGGAAAAACTCAGAGCGTTAACTTCACCGTACTGTAAAATAAAACAAACAAGTATTCAATTATAAGAAAACGGACGCGCCTCAGAAAGCGCGTCCGTAAGTTTTATATTATAAGTTATTTTAAAGCCGCGATAGCCGCCTCGATCATCGCGATTTTCTCGCGCTCCTTGGCTGCCTGCTGCTTAACGCCCTCTACAACTGCCGCGGGAGCCTTTGAAACAAAGCCCTGATTATTCAGCTTGCCCTCGGACTGAGCCAGGAACTTTTTGACCTGAGCAAGCTCCTTGTTAAGGCGCGCAAGCTCGGCCTCTTTGTCAACAAGCTCGTCCATGGGAATATAAATCTTCGCGTCGGAGGTGACGATCGTTACCGCGCCGTCGATGTCAAAGCTGTCCGCAACCTCAACGTCGCTCGCGCTCGCAAGCCTGATGATAAACGCCTTGCCGTCCTCAAAGGTCTGCGGGAACTTTGTAGCCACATAAACCTTAGCTTTGCGTGACGGCGGAACGTTCATTTCGTTTCTGCGGGTGCGTATTGCCCTTATCGCCTCCATGATCCGGCGCATTTCGGCTGCCGCCTCGGGGAAGTCAAGCTCGGACTTGAATGTCGGATAGCTCTGCAGCATTACGGTTTCGCCCTCATGCGGGATCGTCTGCCAGATTTTCTCGGTGACAAAGGGCATGAAGGGGTGCAGCAGGCGCAGGATTTGGTCGAGAACATACACAAGCACCTGACGCGCGTTCCGGGCGTCCTCGGTGTCGCTGTGCAGTCTTGCCTTGGTAAGCTCGATGTACCAGTCGCAATAGCAGTCCCATATAAACTCGTAAACCTTCTGAACCGCCATGCCGAGCTCAAATTTTTCGAGGTTCTCGTTTACTTCTTTGGCTACGGTGTTAAGGGTTGAGAGTATCCACTTGTCCTCGGTTGTAAGAGTTTCGGGAAGCTCGTTTTTAACGTCGAAGTCGTCGATGTTCATGTGAACATAGCGCGAGGCGTTCCAGAGCTTATTTGCAAAGCCCGAGCAAGCCTCGATTCGCTTCTCGGAGTAGCGGATGTCATTTCCCGGTGAGTTGCCCGTAACAAGCAGGAAGCGCAGCGCGTCGGCGCCGTATTTCTCGATAGCTTCAAGCGGGTCTACGCCGTTGCCGAGCGACTTTGACATCTTTCTGCCCTGTTCGTCGCGCACGATACCGTGGATGAACACGGTGTCGAACGGAGCCTTGCCTGTATGCTCGATTGCCGAGAATATCATTCTGGCAACCCAGAAGAAGATGATATCGTACGCCGTAACAAGCGTATTGGTGGGGTAGAAGTATTTGAGGTCCTCGGTGTCGTTCGGCCAGCCGAGAGTTGAGAACGGCCATAGAGCGGAGGAAAACCAGGTGTCAAGAGTGCCGTCGTCCTGGGTAAATGAGGAGCAGCCGCAGTGACAGCACTTTTCGGGCTTCTCCTTGGCAACGGTGACTTCGCCGCACTCGTCGCAGTAGTACGCGGGGATCCTGTGGCCCCACCAGAGCTGACGGGAGATGCACCAGTCCTTGATGTTCTCCATCCAGTTGAAATATACTTTATCAAAACGCTTCGGAACAAACTTTGTTTCGCCCTCGCGTACAGCCTTTATAGCGGGCTTTGCGAGCGGTTCCATGCGTACGAACCACTGCTTTGAAACCATAGGCTCAATTGTGGTGTGGCAGCGGTAGCAGGTTCCCACGTCGTGGGTGTGCTCTTTTACCTGCTTGTGTGCTCTTTTACCTGCTTTAGCTGACCGAGCGCCTCAAGGTCGGCAACAATGGCTTTTCTTGCGGTCATTGTGTCCATTCCGGCGTATTTTCCGCAGTCGAGGACTTCGGGCTCGTTTTCGGCGAGGCTGCCTTTTGCCTTCAGCTCCTCGTAAGCGGCAACGTCCTCGGCTCCCGTCATAAAGCCGTCATAGGTGAACACGCGCACTATCGGAAGATTGCAGCGCTGACCTACCTCGTAGTCGTTGGGGTCGTGAGCGGGTGTGATTTTAACAACGCCCGTGCCTTTTTCCATGTCGGCGTGCTCGTCGCAGACAATCGGGATTTCTTTATTCAGCAGCGGCAGAATTACGTGGCAGCCGTGCAGGTGCTTGTATCTTTCGTCGTCCTTGTTAATGGCTACAGCGGTATCGCCGAGCATTGTTTCGGGACGGGTGGTGGCGATCTCAAGCATTTCGCCGGTTTCCCTGACCTTGTAGAGGATGTGCCAGAAGTGACCCTGCTGCTCCTCGTACTCAACCTCGGCGTCGGAAATAGAGGTGTTGCAGTGCGGGCACCAGTTTACCATGCGGTTGCCGCGGTAGATTTTGCCCTCGTCATAAAGCTTTACGAAAACTTCCTTAACGGCGTCCGAGCAGCCCTCGTCAAGGGTAAAGCGCTCGCGGCTCCAGTCGCAGCTTACACCAAGCTTTCTGAGCTGGCGGGTAATGCGTCCGCCGTACTCGCGCTTCCAGTCCCACGCGCGCTCAAGGAATTTTTCACGTCCCAAATCGTCTTTGGTAACGCCTTCCTTGCGCATAGCCTCAACGATTTTCGCCTCGGTGGCGATAGAGGCGTGGTCGGTGCCGGGCAGCCAAAGCGCGCTGCAGCCTGACATTCTCTTCCAGCGGATCAAAATATCCTGTACCGTTTCGTCAAGCGCGTGACCGATGTGCAGCTGACCTGTGATGTTGGGCGGCGGCATTACGATTGTATAAGGTTTTTTGTCGGGATCGACTTCGGCGTGAAAGTAGTTGCCCTTCATCCAGAAGTCGTAAATACTGTCCTCAAACGAGGAAGGGTTATAGGTTTTTTCAAGTTCCTGTGCCATAATTACGCCCCTTGTTTTCAAATTTATATACAACTTCATATTATCGCATTTTTGGCACTGTTTGTCAAGCAAAATGCATAAGAAAAGGAGCGGCGTTTGTGCCGCTCCGGTAAAGATATGATATTTAAACCTCTGCCTTTTTGCTCAGTGCCGCGCCGACTGTTACAAAGCAGATTCCGTATGCCAGCGAAATAAGCAGGAGGGTTATCATTTTTCCCGTGCTTATCGCCATATTTGAAAGCGCCGCCAAGCAGGACGAAACCCAGAAATCCGTAAGCTTTACGTCGTCTGACTTAAGAAGCGCGTCGCCGAGCTGGAGAAGCAGCGACATTACAATCGGCGCTATAATCGCTACGGTGATTGAAATGCCCGAGCGCTTGAAAAGGAAGCTAAGCATAAAGATAAACGCCGCGTTTGCCAGAGCCGCGATATACTGGATTCCGAGGAGCGCCAGCATTTTTTCGACGTTTATGTCAGCCGAGCCTGTGCCGAAGAACACTAAGCCGATTACAAAGCCGCTTAAAACTGTAAAGATAAACGCTATTGTGGTTGCTGCAAACATAGCCGCCAGCTTTGAAAAGTAGTACTGGGTGCGGCTGTAGCCTCTGGCAAAGATGGTCTTTATAGTGCGCTGTTCAAAATCGTCGCAGACCGCCAAAGCGATTATAATGCCTACAAGTGTAACAAAGCTGCTGCCGTCAACCGCAGCTAAGCCGAAATCAAAGCCCGTTATGCTGTTATATTGCTGGAGCTGCGCCGCAGTGCTTGCGGTGCTGCCCATTGAAATCAATACCTTAACCATAACGGCTGTCAGCAGTGTCATTCCTATAATTACGCCGAGAAAGATGTAAAATGTCTTTTGCATTCTCAGCTTTCTGAAATTAAATTTAAGTAAATTGTTCATTCTCACCCCAGCCTTTCAATAAAGAAGTCCTCGAGATTAATACTCTCGTTTCTCATTTCATATACGCGAACGCCCGCGTTTACAAGCGTGAGGACTACCTCTGAGGTATCCTCGATCTCGGTTGTGATGTGAACCTCGTTGCCTTCGGTGTCGATTTTGAGAGTGGGGTTCCACGCCGCCAGAATACCGGCAGCCTTCTGACTGTCGTCAACGGTAACCTTCAGGAACGCGCGGCTCCTTGCCTCAAGCTCTTCCTTTGTGATTTCATCGGTCAGTACGCCGTCTGCCATAATGCCGAATTTGGTTGCGATCCTGCCCAGCTCGTCAAGAAGATGGCTCGAAATAAGGAAGGTAACGCCCTTTTGGTTAAGCTCAAGAATAATGTCGCGGATTTCCTTGATGCCGGCGGGGTCAAGGCCGTTGATGGGCTCGTCGAGGATCATGATTTCGGGGTTGCCCAGCAGAGCGATAGCAAGCCCGAGGCGCTGACGCATACCGAGCGAGAACCTGCCTGCCTTCTTTTTGCCGACGTCGCCCAAGCCAACAAGCTCAAGAAGCTTTTGCAGGTCTTCGTCGGGAGTCGGAACGAGGATGGCGAAGCGCCTTAGGTTTTCAAGCGCGGTTTCGTTTTTGTAAAGCGCGGGCTCCTCGATAAGCGAGCCGATGCTGCGGCGCGCGTTGTTCAGGTTATCGCTGCCGAAAAGCTTCATTTCACCCGAGTTTGCGTTTGACAGTCCGAGCAGCAATCTCATAAGCGTGGTTTTGCCCGCGCCGTTTTTGCCAATCAGACCGTAGATTTCTCCTTTGCCGACATGAAGCGAGACCTTGTCAACTGCGGCCTTGCTGCCGAAGTTTTTGGTCAGGCTGTCGGTCTGAATGATATACTCCATGTATACACCTCACTTGATTATATTGTCTTTTATTTTACAATCTAATTTGCATTTAGTCAATAATTTTTGCGGATTCACACAGATTTCATAAAAAATTCATTAATTATATACTTGTTTTTTTGCCAATTGTTTGATAAGATAATGCATGTTATATATTGTTAAATAAATGGTGAGAGAATGGAAAATTCAGAGAGCATATACGGCGCCCATAAGCCCGTAATTGAACAGAAATTAAAGGATATTCTGGCGCATGTTGATGAAATCAGAGAGACGATGACGCAATCCCTCGGGATGGATCCCGTTGAGCACTGCCTCGGCCGCGTTAAAAGCGAGCAGAGTATGCGCGAAAAATGCAGGCGCAACAACCTGCCCGAGACCACCGAGAGCGCGCTCGGAAAGCTGTATGACGCCATAGGCGTGCGCATTGTCTGCGCCTTTGTCGACGACGTATATACAATACGCGACTTTATTGTAAACTCGGGAAAATACGAGATACTTAAGGAAAAGGATTATATCCGCCACTGTAAGCCCAACGGCTACAGAAGCTATCACATGATTTTGCGCGTCGACGGAAAATACCATGCGGAAATCCAGCTTCGCACGATCTCGATGGATACATGGGCGGCGCTGGAGCACCATCTTAAATATAAAAAGGACATTGGCGGCAGACAGGCGCTTATTGTAAATGAGCTTAAGCGCTGCGCCGACGAGCTTGCCTCAACGGATTTGTCGATGCAGACTATCCGCGACATGATTCTTGAAGAAAGCTAGGGGATAATAATGAAAGTGTTGATTGCAGAAGATACCAGGGATTTAAACAAGGTGCTTTGCGCCGTTCTGGAGCACGGCGGATTTACCGTTGACCCTGTTTTTGACGGTGTAGAGGTGATCGAGCACATTGAGCGCGACAGCTACGACTGCATTGTTCTGGACATAATGATGCCCAGAAAGGACGGCATTGAGGCGCTTAAAGAGATACGCGAAAAAAATATTCTTACACCCGTGCTTATGCTGACCGCCAAGTCAGAAATCGACGACAGGGTAGCGGGCCTTGACGCGGGCGCTGACGATTACCTTACAAAGCCGTTTGCCATGAAGGAGCTTATGGCGCGCGTGCGCGCTCTTACCCGCCGCAAAAACGAGTACAGCGGCAAGGATTTAAGCTACAACGACATTAAATTGCGCTCGGGAACCTTTGAACTTGCCTGCGAAAACAGCGTAAGGCTGTCGGTAAAGGAGTTTGAGCTTATGCAGCTTTTTATGCTAAATCAGAACCACTGCGTTACCTCCGATTACATTTTAAATCAGGTGTGGAGCCGCGAGCCCGACGCGCAGTCCGACACGGTGTGGCTTTACGTATCATATCTTAACCGTAAGCTGAGGGCAATCGCCTCCGGCTCAAAAATTGAAGGAGACTCAATAAACGGCTTTCAGCTTAAATAGCAAGGGGGTAAGTGTGTGAATAAAAAGGCTATTAAAAAGCTCAGGCGCAAGTTTATTATTACGGCTATGGCTTCGTTCCTCGGCGTAATGCTGCTTATGAGCGCCACTATCTATATTATAAATGTTCATACCACTATGCGGCAGATTTCAAAAACTCTTGATTATATTGCCGACAACGGCGGTCTTGCAGCGCCCGAGGACGCTCAGATGTTTAACAATGCCGCTCCCGCCGACTTCTCCCATAAGGAAAAAAGCTTTCTTGAGGACTTTTTTGAGGATTTGTTCAATACGGGAATCGACTCCGAGGAGTTCTTGCATTCTGTACGATATTTCGCAGTGATTTATGATACCGATAACAAGCCGGTGCTTGCCATAACGAATCATATCGCCAGAATAAGCGATGAACAGGCGGAGGCGTACGCCACTCAAGTGCTTGAAAGCGGCGACGAATCCGGCAGCGTTGAGGAC
Source organism: uncultured Eubacteriales bacterium (assembly GCA_900315195.1). GTDB lineage: Bacteria > Bacillota > Clostridia > Oscillospirales > Acutalibacteraceae > Ruminococcoides. Next base: position 25,755 of record OMYD01000039.1, read on the forward strand.
TTTAAGTATAAGGTTCAGCACAACGATACAAATTCCGTTGTCGTTTGCATGGACGTCACCAGCCAGATGGCAAACGTGCGCCGTGTAGGAAACATCGCTCTGTTTATTATGCTTGCGGGCGCGCTGCTTTCGTATATATTTATCCGCCTTATTTCGGGTCGCATGATCAAGCCCGAGATAAAAGCCGCCGAGCAGCAGAAGCAGTTTATTACAAACGCGGGGCATGAGCTTAAAACGCCTCTTTCGGTAATCAGGGCCAACACCGAGCTTGAGATGATGATGCACGGCGACGATGAATGGAACAAGTCCACCATGAATCAGGTTGACCGTATGACCGGGCTTATAAATGATTTGGTGCTTATAGCGCGCTCCGAGGAAAAGGAGGACGTCAGGGAGCTTAGAGACATCGACGTTTCAAAAACCGTTTCCGATGTCACTGACATCTTCGCGTCCGTCGCGGCAAAGAACGGCAAAACTCTTGAAAAGGATATTCCCGACGGAATTGTTATGCGTGCGATGGAAGAGCATGTAAGACAGCTTACCTCGCTGCTTGTAGACAACGCGATCAAGTACTGCGACGACGGCGGAGCGGTTACGGTTCAGCTCGCCTCAAAGGGCAAGGGTATCAGAATCAGCGTGTCAAATAACTACGCTCAGGGCGAGCACGAGGATTACAGCAGGTTCTTTGAGCGCTTTTACCGTCAGGATAAAAGTCATAATATAGATAAGGGCGGCTACGGAATCGGTCTGTCCATTGCTGACAGCATTGTGCGCAAATACCGCGGCAAAATCGACGTCAGCTGGAAGGACGGAATAATTACATTTAGCTGCATTCTTAAATAATTATTCGGCGCTGTCCATAGCTTTTATGGGCAGCGCCGCTGTGCGTTTATTTTGTCTTTTTATATTCTTTATAAAGCTTGCTCATTTGGCGGTAGGTAAAGCGGTTCTGCACCTTTTTGCCGTCGCGGATGATCTGTTGAAGGGGCTTTACGCTTTTCAGATATGTTTCCTTAGGCTTTCCGCTTTTGACAGCCTCAGCCGCGAGGATTCCCGTTTTCATCGACATATAAAGCCCCTCGCCCGAAATCGGGTCGGCAAATCCGCCCGCGTCGCCCGTAAGCAGGACATTTTTCGGGAGCTTGCTCTGGGGAACGACATATCCGTAGGGGAGAAACGCGCCGCCTTTGCCCCCAAATCCGAGAGCACCTCGGAGAGGACTTTTATATAGTCGTCGTTTTTATTGTACTGATTAGCCGCGCCTACGCAGACCGTGTCGCCGTGAGGGAATACCCACACATAGCCGTTTTCGAGATAGTCAAAATACAGGTCGACGCTCTTTGTGCCTATAACCGACGAGGGCACATACGCCTCAACGCCGAACGCCAGCTTTTCTCTGGGAACATCAATAAGCTTATGCGCCTGACTTAGCGCGCCGTCGGCAAAAATAAGCGTTTTGCCGCGGAGCACATCGCCGTTTGAAAGGGTTATGCTGCTGTTTTTATAATCAATTGTATAGCCGCGCTCGCCCTCAAACAGCTTTCCGCCAAGCTCTAGGTACCGCTTTACCAGGGCGTTGTCAAAGTCTATTCGGTTTACAAGCCTTACGGGGTTGGTTATGGGAGCCGCGGTCAAAAGCTCGGTTCTGCTGAAAAGCCTTATTTCGGACGAAACGGCGCAGAAAATGCCGTCGTCAATCTTATTGTCAAAAAGCTCCTCAATCAGCTTATATGTCTTGCCCGTAACAAGCCCCGCGCAGGTTTTTGAGCGCGGAAAAACCGCCTTGTCGATTACGCAGTTTGAGACTTTGCTCTTTTGCAGAGTTATTCCGCAGGCTGCTCCCGCGGGGCCCGCGCCTATTACTATGGCTTCATATTCGTGTTTCACGGTATCACCCCACGCACATTATATCATGTGGCGGCTTACGCGTAAAGAAATTTTAAAAAACTTTTTCCATTTAAGGATTATTTAATAATTTGTCCGCTATACTTTGTCTGTAATCTCCAAAAGAGGGAAAATAAAAGGAGGATGCATATGTTTTTTGATATCTTAAAGCGCGACCTCAAGCGCAAAAAAACAATGAATATTATCATACTGCTCTTTGTTATTCTGTCGGTCATGTTTATCGCGTCAAGCGCCAATAACCTTGTCGCGGTTACAAGCTCGCTCGACAATTATTTTGACAAGGCGGGAGTTAGCGATTTCATAGCTGCGGAGCGCTCGGGCGGAACCTACACGGTCAAAGACGCCGTAAAAAACGTCGAGGGCGTAAAGAAGTTCAGGCAGGAGGAATGCTTTTTCCTTTCGGACTACATGTTTAACGGCTGTGAAAAGACTCAGGATGATCAGACCGCGACAATGAGCTTTATAAGCTGCTTGTCAAATCAAATCGAGAATTACTTTGACGGAAACAACAGCGGGATCACCAAAGTCGGCGACGGCGAGGCGTATGTCCGTCAGTCGGTTCTTGACAGCAACGGCGCAAAAATAGGCGATACCGTTACTTTGACATTAGGGGATGTAAGCCGCAGCCTAACAATAAAGGGGATCCTGAAGGACGCTTTGTTCGGCTCGCGCCTTATGGGCAACGCGCGGTTTTTGGTTTCGGATAACGACTACAAGGCATTTGAAAAGTTTGACGGTATTGAGCCGTATAAATTTTATATAAGCTTTATCAATGCAGATGATATTTCCGCTCTGCAATCGGAGCTGGGAAAATGCGACGCGGTAAGCTTCAGCGGCGACCGCGCGCTTATACGCACTACATATATCATGGAAATGATCGTTGCGGGCATTCTTCTGGTAGTAAGCGCTGCGCTTATTATAATAGCGGTAGTTATTCTTCGCTTTACTATAGGCTTTACTCTCAGCGAGGAGTTCAGGCAGATAGGAATTATGAAGGCTATAGGTATTCCAAACGCAAAGATCCGTTCGCTGTACCTTGTTAAGTATCTGTCGATAGCTATAGTCGGCGCGGCTGTCGGTATCGCCCTGTCGTTCCCGTTCGGAAATATACTTTTGCAGCAGGTTTCTCAAAGCATTGTTATGGAAAGCTCAAACGGTGTCCTGCTCGGCTTCGGCTGCGCGCTGGCGGTTGTGGCGCTTATCCTGCTGTTCTGCTGGATAAGTACACGCAAGGTCAAAAAGTTCACTCCCGTAGACGCTATCCGCAGCGGAGCAACGGGCGAAAGGTACAAGAAAAAGGGCGTTATCCGCCTCGGCAAAAAGCGCGTGAACCCCTTGTTCTTCATGGCTGTAAACGATATTCTCAGCGGCGTAAAGCGGTTCGGCATTATGCTTGTGACCT
>OMYD01000002.1 GCA_900315195.1 uncultured Eubacteriales bacterium
CTCTATAAGCTGCCGGTAGGTAAGCTTACTCCGGCTATGGTTGACGCAGGCTACGCGTCTGTTGATGACAGCGCCCATACCGTTTCTCTTACCAAGGCGTTTGTATCCGCACATATTCCTTATGAAACGATCTTCATGAAGAACGTTAACTGGAACGCTAATAACGCAACGTACGCAATCGACAGTCATGGTTGTAACGCATACGCATATCTGGCGGCTACCTCCGGCAACAAAAAGCTGACAGTTAAGATTGATACCAACGGCGACAATACATATGATACAACAATTTCCGACTTGGATTGCGGTGACCCCGTTCTGAAGAGCACGGATCCCGTTGAATATGTTTCGGGTACAAAGGTCGGCGACACACCGAGCTACTGGCAAATCACGGATACTAAGGGTAACTTTGTAACAAACTGCTATTCTGTTGACTTCTACTATGTTGCTTATGACAATTACCTCGTAAAAGCAATTTACGGTCAAGGTAAGGGCAAGGATCTGTACGATAAATTCGTCAGCTCCGATATTAATAACCTCGGTATTACCCGCAGCCATTGGAACGATACAACAAGCGGCGAAGATGACAGCCCGTATTACGTTGATTATGGTATTGATAAGACCTATTCATACTACTATAAGGACACTGAGTACGACAGACTTTACCTTGATTTGTCAATTGCTTACAATGCAAACGGTAAGCTGATCAGCACATGTTCTTCAAGCGAAGTAAAAGTCGGTTATGAAATCCTCATTATGAGAGAAAACGGTGCGTTTGGCAAGGTTTACAAAGACATCGTAATCAATAATACAGATTTGGACAACAAGAACCGCATTCATGTATATTACGGTTTTAGTAACAGTGAAGCAAACCGTGGCCTCAAACTTGCAATCAGATCTTATGTTTCCGTCAATGGCGGCGACAAGGTATATTCCGAACACGTGATGCCGTTTGAACTGAAAACTGAAGGTTCTAAGTAATTTCACGAGATATTTGTAATATACTTTGATAAGGAGGATAACATGAAAAAAGAATATATCGAACCTGAGTTTGAAACAAGGATTCTTTTTACCGAGCTTATGACAGGTAATAATGTAAAACTGAGTGAGCCTGAAAGCAGTAAACATCAGGGTACTGACGATGATGATAACGAGGACATTGGCAACTAAAAACTTATAATTCTAAGCGGCGTTGTTTGAAAAAACAACGCCGCTGCAATAATAAAAACAGGTGACTTTAATGAAAAAACCGTTAAGAAGAATTTTATCGGCACTTGCTGCGCTTACAATTGCGCTGACTTTTACATTACATGCTTTTGCTGACACATATTATACTTACGGCGGGTACACATACACAAAGGCCGACGGAAATAACATTATAATTTTCGCCGTAGACGCCGACGACTATTCAAAAGTCAGCTTTCCAAATAATATTGATGATAACCTGGTTTATGCTGTCGGCGATTTCGCATTCAGCGGCGATGAAAAGCTTACTGAAGTTTCATGTGAAAACGCGACACACATGACTGAGATCTTAGCATTCTCTTTTGAGAATTGTAAAAATCTTACCTCATTTAAACTTTCGCCCTCCGTTCAGTATCTCGGAATAGGAGCGTTTGACAGCTGTACTGCTCTTACCTCATTCGATTGGGCAGACTGTCAGGTAGATGAAATCCTTACACAAACATTTTATAAGTGCACTTCGCTTGAGTATATGGAACTGCCCGACAGTGTAACTGAAATCTACCCTCATGCCTTCGCAGGCTGCACATCGCTTAAAGAAATTACAATCGGTAGAAACGTAACCGAAATTTCGGATACCGCGTTTAAGGACGATGATCAGCTTACGATCGCGTGCTGGGAGGATTCCTACGCATACCAATATGCCGTTGACCATAACATTCCCGTCAGGTTCCTTCACGAGGTAAAGCTCGGCGACGCTAACACCGACGGCATTGTAAATATCAACGACGTTACGGCAATCCAAAGCCAAAAGGCTGAGATGATTTCTCTTGATGAGATTCAGCTGCTTTCGGCTGACATCAACCACGACAGAAAGGTTGATATCGCCGACGCCACACTTCTGCAAAGATATTTGGCAGAATATGAGGTTGATTTTCCGATTGAAAGCATGGTAACCCGATAATTTTAAACAGCAAGCTCACGCTTGCTGTTTTTTTGCGCTATTGTTAATCCTATAAAAAATCAGAGAAATGTTAATAAATATTATTGCAGATATTCTAATGCTATGTTAAAATAAAAAACAACATACAATGTTGCTTTTTATAATGATACAGAAAGGATTGCGCAATATGAAAAGGAAAATATTGTTTAAAGCGTTTTCTATGACATTGGCTGTACTGCTGATTATGTCGGGAATTACGGCCGCGGGTGCCGCGGGCAGTACCGTCCTTACTCAGGTTAATTTTAAAGTTACCGCTCCGTCTGACGGAATGACAAGCGAAACCGCTCCCGAAGTTACGGTTTCCGAAAAAGAGAATTATTCGCTTGAATGGTCAGGCTGGTCTACCGAGGAGGGCTACGAGCCTGAGGGTGTAATCACCTTTGAAGAAGGAAAAACCTACTATTTTCTTGCCAAGTTCAAGGCGGCGGACAATTACGATTTCTACTTCAACACCGAAGCCGAGGTTGAGTTCACAGGAACAGGTAAGGTTGAAAAGGTTACAAGCGTTGTGAATAACGATTCAACAGGCTATTCGTCAATCACTTACCTTATTTCCGTTGTCGCAAGGGAAGCAAGGTTTAAGGGCATGATAAACGACGTTACAATCAGTGTCAACCCGCCAATGGAGGGTCAAAGTTCCGCGGCGGCTCCCAAGGTTAGCGTACCCGAAAACAAAGGCTATTTCTTTGATTCAGCCGCTTGGTGTGACGAGAACGGCAATGAGCTGCAAAACACCTTCCGCTTTGTCGGCGGTCAGTCATACTACATGCTGGTGAATCTGACGGCTTATGACGGCTGTTGGTGGAACCAGCTAGGTACCCTTAAAACTACAGTAAACGGCGGAAATATTAAGGGCGTGCTGGCGTGTATTAACTCCACCGAGGGCTGCTGGGCGTACGCGGTTATCGAGGTAACGGCCGAAAAAGCTCCCGAAAACGTTGTACCTTATGTTGAGCTGGGATTTACTCCGCCGAAATCGGGTACCAGGGTTACTTTTGACCCCAATTCCTATAAAATTTCAGCAACACCTACAGCCGATTCATTTCTCACTATACCCGACGGCGTTGATTACACCTATTCAGGCTACTGGTCGGCGTTGTGGGCTGACAGCGAGGGAGAGTCAATAAGTGATGACTTTACCTTGTTTGCGGGAGAAAAACACTATATCGACGTTCTTTTAAAGCCGGCAAGCGGAAAGAGGTTCAATTTGGATTACACCTCCGTTTCGGTTGAAAACGCCGAGGTGGTTAATGCTGAATTAGAAAGCGGTTTGCTGTATATAGTATTTTCATTTGTTCCCGAGAAGAACGCAAATGACCTTGCCGTAAACTTTGACCCTAACGGCGGCGAAGGCGAAATGTCTTCGGTATACATGCCCGCGGGTACGGAATACACGCTTCCCGAATGCGCGTTTTCCAAGGCTGAACGAAGCTTTAAATGTTGGGAGGTTAACGGAGAGAAACAAAATCCCAAAGATGTTATCACAGTTAACGCCGACACCGTTGTAAAGGCGGTTTGGCAGTACACAACGACAGTAACGACCGACAATACCGTTGACAGCAGTACCTCCGAGGTTGTCGGCACGCTTGTATTAAAAGACAGCAAGACAGGCGAGGAGACCTCCATAGAGGTTTCCCGCAGTACCGCGGCGTCTGCCTTCACCGCGCCGACTAACGACGATGTAAACGCTCTTATTGAAGCGGCGAAGGCGGCTGTCAAGGCAGAGGCGGCAAAGTACGGAATAACAATTGAAGACGACGCTCTTGAGCCGCAAATCCAAGTATCCGATACAGTTGATAAACGCACATTCAACCCCTTGTTTGATCAGGTAGACGAAAACGGCGATTATTACACGGCGTTTGTAATGGGCGGCGAATACGCGCATAAATGGCTTATTACCGTTTCGGCAACTGTCGAAAAGCCTGAGCACGCTGTGATGATAGGCGACGCGAACGGCGACGGAAAAATTGACATCAGCGACGTTACAGCCATTCAGCGCCACGTTTCGGAATATGAGATTCTCACCGGCGACAGGTTTATCGCGGCTGACTGCAATGCTGACGGAAAGATTTCAATTGACGACGCTACTCTTCTTCAGCGATTCCTGGCGGAATTCAACGTTAAATTAGGCAAACAGTAAATGAAAAAACGGCAGCTCCTTTTAACGGGGCTGCCGTTTTGCAACTGTATTGAATTTACTTTTAAAGGGTAATTCGGTTTATTCGTCGTCATCATCATAGCTTTGATATTCCGGGAAGAACGATTGCACCGGCTGCAGCCTTTTATGCTTAACCTTTCTGTCAACATAGTTTCTTGTTACCTTTACAACCAGGGGACAGAGAATCACCACGCCGATAAGGTTAGGTATCATCATCAGACCGTTGAAGGTGTCGGAAATATCCCACGCAAGTGATGAGGTCAGTACCGCGCCGAAAAAGATAGTAATAATGTGAAGCACTTTAAAAATCACGGTGCTTTTTGTACCGAAAAGATATTCCCACGCCTTTGTGCCGTAATGCGACCAACCCAGAACCGTTGTGAACGCGAACAGGAACATGGCGACCGCGATAAACTTTTCGCCGATATTGCCGAACGAGAATACCGAGTTGAACGCCGTGGCAACAAGCGTGGCGTCGCTTGCGCCCTGCGCTATTTCACCGGTTGAAAGGTTATAAACGCCGGATGTAAGTATTACCAGCGCCGTCATTGTGCAGACCACGATAGTGTCGGCAAACACCTCAAAAATGCCCCACATTCCCTGAATGACAGGCTCTTTTACGGACGAGTTTGAGTGTACCATTACCGACGAACCGAGGCCCGCTTCATTAGAGAACACGCCGCGCTTAAAGCCCTGGGTAATGACAACGCTGATAAGATAGCCTATTCCGCCGCCTGCAGCCGACACGGGATTGAACGCGTTTGTAAATATAGCCTTAAAGGCGGGAAGTATATTTGCGTAGTTGACAACAATGATAGTCAGCGAAGCGGCAATAAATGTCAGCACCATAAACGGAACTACCTTTTCCGCAAAAGCCGCTATTCGCTTTAATCCGCCCAGAATAATCAGCGACGCGAGCGCCATGATCACAATGCCGATTATAACGGGATACAGCGAAACGCCGTCAAAAACCTCAATGTTTTCAAGCTCCTCAATAGAAAACGCGCTTTCAACGTTGAGTACAATCTTGTTGACCTGTCCCATACTTCCGATTCCGAAGGACGCGAGCAGAGTAAACACGGAGAAAATAACGGCAAGTATCTTGCCTAAGTGTTTAAGACCTTTTTTTGAACCAACGCCGTCGGCGAGATAGTACATCGCGCCTCCCGACCATTCGCCGTTTTTATTGCGCCGTCTGAAAAAGATACCCAGCACGTTTTCAGAGTAGTTAGTCATCATACCGAAAAACGCTGCGATCCACATCCAGAAAACCGCTCCGGCGCCGCCTATACAAATTGCCGAGGCAACACCTGCGATATTTCCCGTTCCTACCGTGGCGGCTAAAGCGGTGCACAGCGCCTGAAAGGGGGAGATAGCCTTGCTGTTTTTAAGGTGCGTATCTTTGCTGAACATTTTGCCGATAGTGCTTGTCCACCAAAGTTTCAGATGAGAAACCTGAAAGAATTTTGTCAGCACCGTCATCAAAATTCCAGTTCCTATTAGCAATACCAATCCGACAGTACCCCATATTGCCGAATTGACCGCGTTATTCGCGCTTGTAAGTCCTTCAAAAAAACTTTCCATTGTTTCCTCCTGCGGGTTTTCTATTATTATATCAATGCCGGACTCAAAAATCAAGCTGTTTAAGCCGCTTTTGTACCCCTAACAATAAAAGGGATTGACTCTGCTTAAAGTCAGATAAGAGTCAATCCCTGATTTATGTTATAAAAATATTTAATCAGCCGCTTCGGCTAAGTTTTCCATTGTGCCGATGAAAATCGGTGTGATGGTCTGTTTATGATAAATGACATAGACAAACGGTCTGTCAAACGTCAAATTATAAGGTTTAGGAGGATCCGCAACGCTTCCGGGCGCAATAATTAGCGCCGTGGCGGCGGCCACGCGTGTGCCTCGCTCGTTTAATTCAATAAAGGTTTGGTGAATTGCGTCGCCTATATGAGCCTGTACCGTGGGATCGGAATACATCTTTGAAAAATCGGCTGTTCCGTGAACAAACGCGTCATTTATTCCCATCTGCTGAAGCTTTAGCTTGAGTGTATCGTCGCGGTATTCTACCTTGAACTTGGGCAGGTTGACAGACAAATATTTGTTGCTGACGTTTGAGAGCATCGACTGCAGCTTCTCGCCCGAAAGCGCGGCGAGATAATCGTTTAGCTTTACGCCCTTCTTCGGCATAATCGCGGCAAACGCGAACTCTCCGCCGTAATAATCCTTTACAAAGCCTTCGGCTCCGTCGCTGCCTGTGAGGTAGCTGTATTCCTCTTGCTTCATAAATTCAGCGGTATCTGCCGTGCCGTTATCGCGGGTGAATTTACCCGTGTAATTATTGTATTCGGAATACTGTCTAGCCCAATCCGCGTTAAAGCAAACCGCGTTGACAAGGCACATCGGCGTTGAGGGGTCAAGATCGTTTATCAGATTTTTGATCATGCCGTCGGTTTTTTGATCGACCCAGTTGTTGATATCTCCAACCGTTTTTTGTCAAATGCCGCGTGATTACCGCCGCGAGTATAGCGGCAATTGCCTTTTTCAAAACTTCCATCTCCTTAGTATTAATAATAATACTATTTTATCACTACTTATTATACAATGCTACCGTATTATTCGTTCGCGTACTATTGTCAAAGCGTCTTTCTTACCGCGGTAAAGACTATGCCTGCAACGGCTGCAAGCGACAGCGCAAGAATAATACCAAAAGTCGGGTTATTTACTGTTGCGACAGTTCCGCCGCCGGCGGGGCAGCAGATTTGCAGGATTGAGAAAAGACAGCTTCGGAGTATCCGAGGCTGTCTTTTTGTATGCTTCTACATAGTATGTAATACTGAATGATTAGTATGATACGGAAGGAATGAAGAAAATGAATTCGTGTGAACTGACCGCTTCAATCACTGCGGCGGCAAACGCTGTCGCGTGCAAACTCAGCAGCGATGAGCTGTCTTTATTATCCGCTGTACTTGTACAGTTGGGCGATACTCTGGCAACCATTGCCACTCAACGCGCGATATGTGAAAACGCAAAAGCATAATCCACAGCTTATACGGCCATACTATATTATATACGGAGGTATAGTATGGAAGTTTTAAAGGTTATTATCGCGTCACTGCTCTCCGCCGCGGCGCTGTTTCTGATAGCAAAAATTATCGGGCACAAGCAGGTGGCGCAGCTTGAGTTCTTCGACTATATAACGGGCATCACTATCGGCTCTATTGCAGCTGAGCTTGCCACCACGCTCGATAAACCCTGGTGGAAGCCTACGATTTCAATGTTCGCGTTCGGAGCTGTAACAGTCGGTTTAAGTGTGGCGGCCAGAAGAATGCCCCGAAGCAGAAAATATATCAACGGCACGCCCACCATCATTTTAAATAACGGCAAACTGTACCGCAGCAATATGAAAAAAGCAAAACTTGAGCTGAGCGAATTCTTGCTTTTGTGCCGTCAGGAGGGCTATTTTAATCTTAACGATATTCAGACTGCCTTATTTGAATACAACGGCAAGCTCTCAATTTTGCCTGTCAGCACAAAACGTCCTCTGAATCCCGAGGATATTAAGCTGAATCCTCAGCCCGAGAATATCGGCACGGAGCTGATTATGGACGGAAGAATTATGGGCGAAAACCTTAAAAGAAAAGGTCTTAGCGACGAATGGCTTGAAAAAGAAATGAAAAAACAGGGGTATAAAAGCGCAAAAGAAATTTTTCTCGGTATCTGTTACGATAACAATGAGCTGACGCTGTTCGGGCTGAATAATTAATACGCCGCCCTGCCGCGATATTTGCAAAATAAACAATCCACCGATACGGTCGGTGGATTATTTATATACGTTATTTTATTGTTCCGATTCTTTCTGCCTCTGAAAACTCTGCCAGCCAACGCTGAAGTATTGCCGCGTCTGTAATAGTGATTTCGCCGTCTTCGTCTATATCCGCCAGAAAACGCTGCGCCTTGCTCAGCTCCTCAAAATCTGCCAGGTACTGCTGGATCAAGGTTATGTCTCCGATAGTAATTGTACCGTCAAGATTGATATCGCCTATTTTGCCCATGGGCTCGTTTTCCGTGTCGGTAATGTACACCGTCAAATCGACCTCGCCGTCGTCAAAGGCAAGCGTAAGCTTGTTTGCGCCGCGCTCCATTCTTCTGAGCTCGGAACCGCCGATTGTCAGCAGTCCCTCGTGGAATATCATGTTGCTCTCGATAATTGAGCCGTAGTATTCGTCGTCGAGATACACGCTTGCCATGACAGATTCAGAATTGGTTTGAATCTTAACGCCTGACGAAGCGCTCTTATCCCATGTGATAACGGGTGTTTCAGCAGTGATTTTCTTTGGCGCGGGCGGCGTAATGGTATCATAATCCGCGTAAGCCAGAATACGGTCGGCATTCAGACAATACGCCTGACCGCGGAATTCCTCCTCTACGTCCAGGTCGATTTGGCGCGTGATAACCTGACCTGCCGAGTTGCCGTTGGTATAGGTCAGCACGCGGGTATCGCGGTCATAGCTGACTACGATGCCGACATGAGAAAAATACTGTCCCGTTCCGTCCCACGAGAAGAAAACAAGGCCGCCGGGCTTGTAAGGAATGTCGAATGGGTCTATATCGACGTTGTAGTAGGTATTCCACGGCATGGCGTCCAGCTTATGGTGCGCCTTGGGCGAATAGTAAACCATGCGTTGGTTAAGGTTGAAGGATTCGATCCACGAATCCGCGTCGAAGAAAACGCGCGGGTCAACCGCATAAGCGTAGTAGTACTTCTTTAACCGCTCCTCGTTGTAGTATCCCGCCTGATACATACACCAGCTGGCAAAAATCGCGCACCAGTCGTAGTCGGCATACTGCGCCGCTTCGCCTCTGCCCATAATGTAGCGCTGTGCCCAGCGGGTGTATTCGGTATTGCCTGTTTCATTGCTGCTCATGCGCAGCTCGGCGCCCGTCCACAGTTTTCCGTCAGCCTTTGCCTGTTCAATGTCAATGCCCTCGGTCGCGTAATTGAGGTATCCCTCCTGAGACAGCGCTACCGCCAGCGTTCTTTCCTGGGTGGTGCTGTCCTTGTGCTCTTCGAGAGCGTTCATTAGATTTGCGTAATACACAGAGGTTTTATACTCCTCCGAAAATCGCAGATCCTCCTCCGCAGCTGCCGAAGTGGTCAGAGAGAAAAGGCAGAAAATGACTGTCATCATTGATAATAGAATGCTGATAGATTTTTTCATATTCGGCTCCTTCCGATTATTAAACGGGTTAAAGAGTTATCGGTTAAACTTATAAAAATCCGCAATTGTTTTAATAAAAATGTCCATTTTCAGCGGATCCGTAAATTGGTGATCCGCGTTTTCTGCCGAAATGAATTCAATGCGGTTCTTATCCGCGAATTCTTTGACAAGCTCAAAATTTTCCCTCACCGTCTTCTTTCTGCCATGTGTTTTGAAATCAACCTTTTCCTTGCTCTACCTTGGCAATGTCATACTTTGACGCATTTTTCAGAGAGTATGTATCAAACGCGGCGTCATTCGGCAGCTGAATATAGATCCTGTCCATTTTCTGCAGCAGACATTCTCCCGAGTCCAAAACTGCCTCGATATCCTTCATATCTTCCATATAAATTATTTTGCCGTCTGAGACGGTTCCCGCAACCGCAAAAGGCACGCCTGCCGAGTCTTCCGACTGAACGATCCTCCCGTCATCTTTAGCCTGATAACATACTCCGTCTAAAACGATCATCTCACCGTTTACATGCTTGAATGTACCAAGCCACGTGTCGCCGCGCTCAAGTGAGTCCCGAACCGTGACAACGGGCTTTGTTTATCCCAGCGCTAATGTCTGTAATGTGGAAGCCTGATAAATTATATTTGATTTCATTATCGTTGCTCCCTGTTACTCCCTGTTACTCCTCGTTGGTTTCAACTTTTTTGATCGCGTCGCTGACGTCCTTTGAAAGCTCCATCTTCTGGAAATCGCCGTTATCCGTCAGGCACATCTCAAATTCAGGCGTAGCGTCATACTCCGCCGCTGCTTTGGAGAATTTAAGGTCAAGCAAATGACCGCCCTTTGTTTTGTCATCGGAGATAAAGTGGAAATGCCAGCCGGGTGTGTTCAGTCCGTTCATATAATCGGGGCAGTACAAAGCGACTACCGTACCCGTAATGTTGTCATAGTTAAATTCTCTCTGGTCTGTTTCGAGCGCCTTGTCGAGCGTCTTATATGGCTTTTCCTGCTTGATTTCGCTGCGCACGTTCATCTTTTCGAAGGTACCGCTCATTTTTACAAAGCAGAAAAGGTTTTTGCCGTTTTCCTCAACCATCGCATTGAGCTTTTCCTTTAAGGCGTTGACATCATTAATATCTGAAAGCTCCAAACTGCCGTCTTTATCAAAGAAGGTCACGTTGGAGAACGGTACGGTTTCGTTATCGTCAGCCTCCTGAACCTTGCCGTCGCCGAGCGCCTGATACACCTTGCCGTCCAGCACGATCATCTCGCCGTTGACGCCCTCAAAGGTGCCTATACCGATGTCGCCGTGCTTTTTGAGCTCACTTACCTTGATAATGCCGTCATAGTAGCCCTGCGTCAGTGATTGCAGCAGTGCCACCTGATAAATCGTTTCTCTGTCATTCTCAGTCTGTTCTTTTTTTGTTTCAGTTTGCGCGGCGGTAGTTTCAGGCGCTTCACTGTTATTTCCGGACTGCTGTGCAGAACAGGCTGCCAAAGGTGTTATCATAGCCGCGGATAAAAGAACTGTTATGATTTTTTTCATTTTCTTTCCTTCTTCCTAACAATAAATATTTTTTCTGCGTTCTGCGAAAAATCATTTCACCATTATCTCTCCGATTTTAGCTGACGTATTGAATTCGGCAATGTACTTTTGTATTTCCGTGGCGTCGGATATGCTCGGTTTTTCGCCTGTAACCGATCCTCTCAGGGCAATTTCCGGATCGTTTTCAGCTTCCGCTAAATATCTTTGCAGCAGCGTAACGTCCGCTATTTCAATTGTTCCGCTGCGGTCACAGTCTCCGAGAATAAATCTCAGCGAATCGGTTTCATAAAACTCGCTGAGCCAGCTGTCGCGCTCGGCGCACCAGCTTTTGAAGAACTCCAGATTTTCCTCATAGGTTGGCAGCGGGTACATCATCACATTAATGAGGTAGCGTATTTTCCAGCCCGCGTCGGTATAGTTGCGCTCAAACACATCGGCATATTCTGCGGCAAGGCTGTCGATCAAGCCGCCTTCTGCTCCGATGTTTCTGAAGTAATCACCATGCCTTGTGTACTCGCGGCGCACCTCGAGCATAAACCATTCGTTTTTGCAAAGATATTTATAAAACAGCTTGTTGTTGATAAATTCGCCGTCAGTCTTGAAGGCAGCGGCAGAATTAGAGGAGAAATCCTGATTCACATTGCCCATGGTCAAGTCGTAGTCCCAAGGCGGTCCCGCGTAGAATTTGCCATCCTTATAGTAAAAATACACCGAGCTGAAATTAAAATCATTCGTTTTCAAAAACTCATTGAGAACGTAGAATTTAGCGAACGATATAGTGTCGAGCGCATTTTCAATTGCTTCGCGGTCTCCGTATTTTATTATACTTGATAATTCGTCGAGCTTTTTTGAAATGTATTCAACCTGTCCGTCCTCAGGCTCGTCGGGATCGCTGATGCCGAAGCGCAGACCGTTTGAGGTGATGTAGGTAGTGCCCTCATCAACGCGCAGCCGCTCGTATTCAAGCATAAAATCTCTTTCTCCGTCCGTGTCGAGCGTCGCTTTGACGGGGGTCATCAGCGTGTAGCAGCCGCGGAATTTGCCGTCGAGCCACAGCTCCACGATTTTCTGACGTGAGGTGTATTCAAGCCCAAGCTCCTGCGCCAAATCAAAGGCAACATAGCTGCGCAAAAGCGTGGGGTCGAAAGCGTTGGCAAGGAGCACCCACTTTTTGCTTTTACCCATTCCGAACAAATCCTGCTTCTTGTCAAATTTGAAGGTGAAGGATTTTTTAGCGGTCATGGCGGTGCTGTTGCCGCGAACCTTGATTATTATGTCCTTTTCCAAAACACTCTCGCCGTTGTCTGAGATATTGATTTGCGCGTCGGTGTACCCATCCTCCTTCTCAAGCGAGGTTCCGTTGCCGTCGGCGGTATTCACAACGAGTTTTGGCACCTCGGTCTTGATCGCGGGAATCTCCATTTGCACCGCTGCGAAGGCCTGACGCCCCACTAAGAGCGATAAAGATATGAATACGCACAGCAGAGCTGCAATAATCTTTTTCATAACGATAAAACCTTTCCTGTTTTTTCGAGAAATTTCAGTTCTGTCTGATAGGAATAAAGACGGTGACGGTGGCGACGCCGCCCGCACGCTGATCGGCGATCTCATGCTGTATGGAATAATACTCTATTTTATCCGATCGGTTATTTTTGTTTTGGTTTTCCTAATTACTATTATATAAAAATCACATGAAAATACAAGATAATTTATAAAAAAAGACGTTCTATTTTGGAACATCCTTTTGGAATTTATGAAATATAGGTGGATAATAATGATCGGATAATTATTTTTCTGCGACTATACGCCGAAAGGTAACAGAAAGGCTCAAAAAGAAACCGAACCGACAAACAGCGGTCTTGGCGATCGCCGTTGTGTTTCCGTTTTCGCTTTCGTTTATTTGTGTACGATACCGCTGCCGACGGACTTTGTAAAAGGGAGCTTTATCATGGAAGTCCATCAATCGTTTGACCTATCTGTTTTGAACGCAATACAGAACTCGCTCAAAAGCGGACTTTTGCTAGGCGTACTCTGCGGTGCTGCGGAGCTGCTGATTGCGAAAGCCATAAAGCTCGAAAACAGGCTTCATTCTAATACCGAATAAATAACAGACAGCCTGCGCCTGACCCTGATTCTATTCAAAAAGACAAATCCGAGCCCGTCTCCATCAGGAAGGCTCGGATTTTTGCGGCTTGGTGCGCCTGACAGGACTTGAACCTGCACCCTCGCGGACCAGAACCTAAATCTGGCGTGTCTGCCAATTCCACCACAGGCGCGTTATTTATTTTCAAGGCGAAGGAGGATAATATTTTCCATCTTTGCCGATAATGCCAATTTTTACTTCTGTTTTGTCATATGTGCTAAAGGTGCACTCCCTAATTGTATCATAGTATTCGCCGTTTGGATACTTGGGGGAGAAGTTTTCAGGAACCATAAGAATAAAGGGTATTTCAACATAATCATCGGTTATTGTGTATGACATTCCCAGCCCGCCGCGATCTTTGGTTTCGTTTTGATAAAAGGTTCTGCAAATTTTGTTGTCATTGGTGTTTCCGTTAATATCATGAGTTACAAGAGAGCAGAAAAGATACTCAGAGAAATTACGAGGGTTTTTCTTACTAATACTCCATCCTTCCGTTTTGTTTGTAACCTTTATTTTCCCGATACAGTAATACATATCTGTCATTGTATGAAAAAACATAAAATCATGGTTTGTTCGAGTATAATAGTTATTAAACCCTTTACCATTGTATTTTTTCAGACCCCAATCCTTAAAGCCGGGTAATTCTAAACCACCGCCAACTTCATTCCATATGGAGTTTACTATATCCGTATTTGACAATAATACCCAAGGACTTAACTGAAAAGTAGTTGAGAAAGTGTATCCGTCAGAGTCTTCTCGAGTCGTTGTTATTTCCGTCCAATCCGTGTTATACTTTATTGTTTCTGTCGGTTCGTATTGGGTGGTATCGGTTATGGATGATTCATCAGATTTTGATGATGTTTTATTAGTTGATGTATAGGAAGAGTTACTTTTGTTTGTTTTGACGGATTGTTGATTATCGGTATTTGTTCCGCAAGCGCACAGCATAGCCATTATTGCTATAGATAAAATAATACAAATCCATTTTTTCATTTTTACCAACCTTATTATTTTCACCGAGGTAACGTTACCTAAATCTGGCGTGTCTGCCAATTCCACCACAGGCGCTTATTTAAATTGAAAGTTGAAAATGGAAAATTGAAAATTATTCCTTACTCGACTTCAATATCGAGGTAAGTATTTTCTCAATTTCAACACAATCGGATAAAATTGTTTTTATCTCATAGTCAGATAAATATTCGGAAGCGTTGAGTAATCTCAACCAATACTTTGTTTCCGTCGTTTCTTTTAAGGCAATTGAAATTTTAGAAATGAAATCGGCTTTACTCTGTGCCTGCTGTGCTTCCGAGACATTTGCGCCAATACTTGTACCGGAGCGCAAAAGCTGTTATGAAAGAATATGCTCTTTCTTTGTATCACATAGATATCTATACAGCTTAACAGTCCTGATTGCAAAATCAAAGCTTTTCTTTTCAATTATGTTTTCCATAAGCGATTATATATCGGAGCGGAGCGACCCTTGATTTTCAATTTTCCATTTTCAATTATCCATTGCCATAGGTCTGCCAATTCCACCACAGGCGCGTTTCTTCTAACCTATTATACTAAATCTCAGAAAAATTGTCAATCCTTATCGACTTCTTGAAAAAGCGGCTCCCTTTTCAGAGAGCCGCCGGATTCTATCAGTCAAGTGAGTTCTTCTGCTTTGCGGGAACCTGCTTTTCGTAGCACGCGAACGCGTCGTCAACAAGCTTTTTGTCGGGCTTGGGAGTCAGCAGGCTGACAACGGGAACAATTATAAGCCCCGCTATCATAGCCAGCGCGCCGCAGTTGATCGGAGATTGCAGAAGCGGCGGGAAAATGCTTCTCGCGAAAAGGTTGAGCAGCATTATGCCGGCGCCGAAGATAAAGCTTACCCAGCAGGCGAGCTTTGTTGTTTTCTTCCAGTACAGACCGTAGAGGAACGGAGCGAGGAACGCGCCCGCGAGAGCGCCCCACGAAACGCCCATGAGCTGAGCGATAAACTTGACGCTTTCGTTCTTGCTCTGCGTCTGATAGATAGCAATGAACGCCGAAATAGCAATGAATACAACAACGAAAATACGGATGATAAGAACCTGCTTTTTCTCGTTCATCTTCTTGATAACGTTGCCCTTGAGCAGGTCGATCGTCAGGGTAGAGGAGGATGCGATAACAAGCGAGGAGAGCGTTGACATCGAAGCCGAAAGCACCAGAATAACCACGATCGCCATCAGAATAGCTGGCAGATTTGAGTTGTCGAGCATATTGGGGATGATTGAGTCAAACACAACGCCGCCCTTGGCGTCGGTTTCTACAAAGTCGCCGAACAGTCTGCCAAATCCGCCAAGGAAGTAGCAGCCGCCCGCTACGATAATAGCAAACGCTGTTGAAATAACCATGCCCTTGCGGATATCGCGCTCGTGCTTGATAGCGTAGAACTTCTGAACCATCTGCGGCAGACCCCATGTTCCCAGCGACGTCAGTATTACAACGCCCAACAGGTTAAGCGGATCGGGGCCGAAGAATGAATTATAAGCGCCGGGTGTTTCCGAGGGAACCTTCGCAAGTCCGTTGAGCGCCTCCATAAAGCCGCCCTGATTCATCAGTACAGCCACGATAACCGCGATAATACCGAAAATCATAATAATTCCCTGAATAAAGTCGTTGATAGCAGTAGCCATGTAGCCGCCCGCGATAACGTAAATGCCCGTCAGCACGCTCATAGCGATAATGCACCATACATAGTCGATGTTAAACGCCTTGCTGAACAGCCGTGAAAGTCCGTTGTAAAGCGAAGCGGTGTAGGGTATAAGGAAAATAAAGGTGATTATCGACGCGCCTATTTTCAGACCGTTGCTGTTAAAGCGTTTGCCGAAGAACTCGGGCATTGTAGCCGAGTTAAGATGCTGGGTCATAATACGCGTGCGTCTGCCCAGAATAGCCCATGCCAAAAACGAGCCGATAAGCGCGTTGCCGATACCGATCCAGGTTGAAGCGATACCGAACTTCCAGCCGAACTGTCCCGCGTAGCCTATAAAGATTACCGCGGAAAAGTACGATGTGCCGTAAGCGAACGCCGTAAGCCAAGGGCCGACGCTTCTGCCGCCCAGCACAAAGCCGCTTACGTCCGTGGCATTCTTGCGGCAGTAGATACCTACGCCTATCATAACGCCGAAGAACAGCACCAGCATCACGATTTTAATTACAAAGTCAAAATCCATTTTGTTCTGCCTCCAATAAATTTTAACAGTCTTATTTCAAGCTGTTAACATCAATTTCATTCTGCTGCGCAACAACGCTTTCGCCGCAGTACTTTTTGCGCAGCACGGGCTTTTCGATTTTGCCCGTCGGGTTTCTGGGAACGTCGGCAAAGATAACCTTGCGGGGACGCTTGTAGCGCGGAAGCGCCATGCAGAAGTTGTTTACTTCCTCCTCGCTTAAACTGCGGTCGGGTTTTACCTCAATAATCGCTGTCGCGATTTCGCCGAGACGCTGGTCGGGAAGGCCGATAACCGCTACGTCCTTTACAGCGTCGTTTGAGCGCAGGAAGTCCTCGATCTGAACGGGATAAATGTTTTCGCCGCCCGAGATGATAACGTCCTTTTTGCGGTCAACAAGATAAATAAATCCGTCGCTGTCGCGTTCCGCCATGTCGCCCGTGTACAGCCAGCCCTCGCTGTCCAAAACCTCCTCGGTAGCCTTGGCGTCGCGGTAGTAGCACTTCATAACGCCCGGCCCCTTTACGGCAAGCTCGCCTACGCCGTCAGTAACCTCGTTGCGGTTTTCGTCAACGATCTTTACCTCCCAGCCGTAACCCGGAATGCCTATTGCGCCTACCTTATGTATGTTGCCCATGCCGAGGTGAACGCAGCCGGGGCCGATAGATTCGCTCAGACCGTAGTTAGTGTCGTACTCGTGGTTAGGGAAGATTGCCTTCCAGCGCTTTATAAGCGTGGGAGGAACAGGCTGAGCGCCGATGTGCATTAAGCGCCAGCGGCTTAAATCGAAGTTGCCAAGGTCAATCTGACCGCTGTCAATCGCGTCTAGAATGTCCTGAGCCCACGGAACAAGCAGCCAGACAATCGAGCAGCGCTCCTCGCTTACCGTGCGGATAATCCACTCGGGGCTTACGCCGCGCAGCAGAACCGCCTTGCTGCCTGAGTACAGGCTGCCGAACCAGTGCATTTTAGCGCCTGTGTGGTAAAGCGGAGGAATGCAGAGAAATACATCGTCGTGGGTCTGTCCGTGATGGGCGTGCTCTACCTTTGCGGAATGCATAAGTGCGCGGTGAGCGTGCAGAATCGCCTTCGGAAAGCCCGTTGTGCCCGATGAAAAGTAAATTGCGCCGTTGTCGTCGTCGGTGATATAAACGCTGGGCGCTTGAGATGAGCAGTAGCCGATGAGCTTTTCGTAGCTGTCGGCAAAGCTGGGGCACTCGTCGCCCACATAAAAGCAGTTTTTAACCTTTGTAAGCTGAGGAAGAATCTCCTCAACTCTGCCGATAAACTCGGGGCCGAACACAAGCGCGTCGGAATCAGCCTTGTTTACGCAGTAGGCAATTTCCTCGGCGGTGTAGCGGAAGTTAAGCGGAACGGCAATAGCGCCCGCTTTAAGAATACCGAAGTAAATGGGCAGCCAGTCAAGGCAGTTCATCAAAAGAATCGCGACCTTGTCGCCCTTTTTAATGCCGCGTGTCAGCAGCAGGTTTGCGAAGCGGTTGGCTTTTACGTCAAACTCGCCCCAGGTAAGCTGCTTGCGGAACGCTCCGCCGCGGTTTGACTCAATCAGCGAGTACTCTCGCCAAGTAACATGAGGTACATTTTTAACCTCGGGGTTAATCTCTACCAGCGCGACCTCGTCCTTAAAATATGTCGCGTTTCTGGTGAGAAGCTCAGTGATAGGCATAACACTTTCTCCTTGTTTCATATCATCACAAAAATTCGCCCCGACATTATTTGTTCGGGGCACTTGTATCATTTAATAATATCTCACAATAAACAGAATTTGTCAAGTATAACCATAGTTTGTAACAATAATTTGTGAAACATGTACAACAAAAGGTCGTTTTTTTGGTATAAATCGCTACGCTTTAAAGCGCCTATGCTTTAAACCGCTAAAGTATAGGCGCTAAATAATACGGCAACATGCAACAAACCCCTTTCACCGGCATAGAATGTCTGATGAAAGGGGTCTTTTTATGATTAACAACTACGAAAACCGAATCTCGGGCGATTCGCCCTTCAAGCCTGAATTTGAAAACTACATCAACAGCCACCCCGGGCGCGGCTCGCTAAAGGTTCAGGTCAGCGCGGCCAATCAGAGCTTTCCCGTAAAGAATGTATTTGTGGACGTGGCGGTAATCGACAACGGAATTCGGTACAGCCTTTATAAAGACGTCACCGATGAATCGGGAATTGTAAACGAAATAGTGCTGCCGTCTTGCCTTGGAAGCGAAAACAATAATCCCGAAACGGCGGGCAAGAGCGATGTGACATATCTTATCTCGATTTTTCACCCCGATTTCCGCGAAATAATCGATTTCCCCGTCACAATTCAGGATAGGATCGAAACAATCCTGCCCGTGGCGCTGGAGCCGTTGAACGGTAACGGTAACGGGGAGGACTGAGCATGGCTGTAACACCGGTAATCCCTCAGACAATAACCGTGCATCTCGGCAGACCTAACACACCCGCGCCGAATGTCACGGTGCCGTTTACCGACTATATAAAGAACGTCGCCTCAAATGAGATCTATCCCACATGGCCTGAAAGCGCGATCCGCGCAAATATACTGGCGCAGATAACCTTCGCGCTCAACCGCGTATATACCGAGTTTTACCGAAGCCGAGGCTACGATTTTGATATCACCGACAACACCTCGATCGACCAGAATTACGTCTACGGCGGCGAGGTGTATGACAACATCAGCCAAATTGTCGATGAAACCTTCAACAACTATATTGTGCGAACGGGCAGAGTCGAGCCTCTTTACGCTCAGTTCTGCGACGGCTATACAACATACTGTGACGGTCTGCTGCAATGGGGATCCGTGACGCTTGCCAATCAGGGCCTTACGCCGATTGAGATACTACGCTACTACTACGGCGACAATATCTCGATAGTATTCAACGCCGAGGTCGGCGGAAATACCGAATCGTATCCCGGAGTGGCTTTAAGGCGCGGCTCATTCGGCGACGATGTGCTTACGATAAAGCGCGAGCTCAACCGTATCGGCAAAAACTATCCCGCGATTCCAAGGGTAAACGGCAACACCGGAGTCTACGACCTCGAAACCGAAAATGCGGTAAAGGTGTTTCAGCAGATTTTCAACCTTGACCCCGACGGCGTTGTGGGAAAAGCGACATGGTATAAAATAAAGCAGGTTTTCGCGGGTGTAAAGCGGCTCAGCGAAATCACCAGCGAGGGCCTTACGCTCTCCGAGGTTGAAAAGCGCTACACGCGCGAAATGAGCATAGGCGACAGGGGAGTCGACGTTGAGGCATTGCAATATTATCTGGCTTTTCTGGGATATTTCTATCCCGAGCTTCCGCCGATTCCGATTACGGGCTACTTCGGCGAGCTTACCCGCGACGCGGTGTTTACATTCCAAAACAACTTCGGACTTCCCGTAACCGGCGTGGTAGACGCTAACGTTTTCTTTGAAATCGAGCGCGCCTACAGGGACGCGGTAAGCGACCTTCCGCCCGATTACCAAAGCGCAATCGGCGAGCCGTATCCCGGGCGCTTTATAATTGAGGGCGACAGGGGAGAGAGCGTGCGCATAATTCAGAGGTATCTTAATATTGTAGCTCAGGGCAACCCATCGATCCCGACAATAGCCGTCGACGGAATCTTCGGTCCGCGCACAAAGGCGGCAGTTATAGCGTTCCAGCGCTCCCTGGGAATTGAGCAAAACGGCGCTGTAGGTCCCGCGGAATGGGCGGAGCTTGTTATCAGAGGAAATAACCTTTAAGTTTTAGTTTGGAGTGTGGAGAGTGGAGTTTTTAGTTGTTGATTATCAGCAACGTTTGTTTTAACGGTGTAGGGGCGCACCCATGTGTGCGCCCTGATACAGCAGAAACGTTTTTTGAGGTGTACCCGTGTGTGCGCCGCTGCGAATCAACACTCCACGATCAAATGACTTGAATTTAAGTACAGCCTTATTTGTGATAAAATCTTTTTTTCTCTGCGGCTTACCTGAACCTGAGTCATCCCCAGCATACGCGCGGTTTCGGACTGTGTTTTGCTTTGGTAATAGCGCAGGCGGATAAGCCGCCTGTCCTGCTCCTCAAGCGCGTTGAGCGCCTGCTCAAGGCTCAGCCTCTCCGAAATCTCATCCTGAATATCGGGAATGGGTACGTCAAGCTGAGGGTTGCCGTCCTCATCATATTCAGCCGTAAGCGACAGCGGCGCCCTTGCGCTGCCAAGCGCCTCAACAATTTTTTCCGCGCTGACGTTAAGCTTTTCCGCAAGCTGAGAAACGCTCAGCTCAGCTCCGTTTTCTTTAAGGCTTTCGCTGTTCAGCCGTGCCGCTTTAAGCGACAGCTCCCTTACCGAGCGGCTGACCTTGACCGCGCCGCCGTCGCGGAACAGCCGCTTTAGCTCGCCCATAATAACGGGGAAGGCGTAGGTGGAAAACTGCAGATTTCGGCTTTCGTCAAAGTTGTTTATAGCCTTGCTAAGCCCAAGACAGCCCGCAGAAAACAGCTCCTCGTATTCAATGCCTTTGCCGACAAACCGCTTGCACAGCGCGTGAACCAGCCCCAAGTGCTGACGCGCAAGCATGTCCCTGTCAGTCATCATTGCCGATTTGCTTTTCAAGCGTGACGGTCGTGCCATTGCCGGGAGCGGATTTTACACGCACCTTGTCGCAGAAGCTCTGCATTACGGCAAAGCCCAGTCCCGCGCGCTCCTCGTCGGCGGCGGTTGTAAACAGCGGCTGCATAGCCTGAGCAACGTCGGCTATTCCGCAGCCCCTGTCGCGGATTTTAACCGTGACTTTGCCGCTGTCGGTTATCTTTCCGCTTATGTAAATAGTGCCGCTCTGCCTGCGGTAGCCGTGCACAATGCAGTTTGTAACCGCCTCTGATACCGCGGTTTTAAGGTCGCTCAGTTCGCCCACGGTCGGGTCGAGGTTCATAATAAACGCGGCAACGGCGCTGCGCGCAAAGGCTTCGTTGCAGCTTTTTGACGGAAAGCTAAGCTTCATTTCGTTTACGGTTTTCATTGCAGCACCCCCAAAGCTTCAAGTCCCGACATCGCGAAAATGCGGTATACGGAATCGGAATAGTTTTTGACGCGCAGCGCGCCGCCGAGCAGCTTCATCTGTCTGTACCTGCCCATCACAAGTCCCACTCCCGAGGAATCCATAAAGCTCACTCCGCCAAAATCGAGGCAGAGCACCCTCGGCTTTAGTGTGTGCGCCGCCGCGTCGACCTCCGAGCGGATTTTCGCGGCGCTGTCGTGGTCTATTTCGCCCTTGATAAAGGCGGTCAGCACATTGTTGTTGAATTTGGTTTCTATCATGGTATACTTCCTTTTAGAGGTTAGTTGATTCGGCGGATTGATATAATAACAGCATTTCCCGCGAAAACGTTGTTTTGCCGAATAATAATACACATAGTACGAGAAATGAAAAACAAAAAACGCTATACTAATCATAGTTAGTATAGCGTAAAAAATTTGTATTATTCTGTCTGTCAGCCAAATTTTTCTAATAAATACGGCCTTATCTCTCCCGCAAGATACAGCGAGCCGCAGATGATCACCGCGCCGCTTTCGGCTTCGGCAATCTCAATTGCCCTGTCAACTGCGGCACGGGCGCTGTCAAAAGCCTTTGCCTGAGTGCCGGCGGCTCTGAATTTTTCAGCGAGCGTTTCGGCGTCCATAGCGCGCGGATTGTTTACCGGCACGGTGTAAACCCGATGAGCAATTCCGTCCATAAGCGATACCGCCGTGTCGGTGTCCTTGTCGGCAAGCATTCCCATAACACAGATGACCTCAACCTCCGGCAGAAACTCCTCAAGCGCCTTTTTAAGCGCCTCAACGCCGTTCGGATTGTGCGCGCCGTCCAGAAGAACGGGCGGCTCATTGCAGAGAAGCTCAAGCCGAGCGGGATTAACGGCATTCTGAAGTCCGTTGAAAATTGCCTCATCGCTGAGCGAGAGAAGCTTCTTATTTCTAAAATAGAATAATGCGGCGAGCGCTGTGAGCGCGTTTTCAATTTGGTGTCTGCCCGCGAGCTTAATTGTGCAGTTTAAATCGTCCGCCAGAAAGCGGCTGCCCTCAAGCGAGGTTTCCTCAACGCTGAGGCTTATGTCCTCGCTTTTGATCAGCGGCACGTTCATGCGCGCGGCGGTATCCTCAATAACCCTCATAGCTTCAGGCGTCTGCCGCGAGGTAAACGCAGCTGAGCCGTTTTTGATAATGCCGCATTTCTGCGCGGCGATTTCCTCAATTGTACCGCCCAGCACGTTGGTGTGGTCAAGCCCGATTGTTGTGATAATTGAGCCAAGCGGCGGCTTAATTACGTTGGTGCAGTCAAGCAGACCGCCCATGCCCGTTTCAAGCACTACGATGTCGCACTCAGCCTGAGCGTGAATATAGAATTGCAGAGCGTTTACATACTCAAATTCGGTGATAATAATGCCCTCAGCCCGAAGCTGCTCAAGAACAGGGAAGGTCTTTTCAACCGCGTCGGCAAGCGTTTTCTTGTCAATCATTTGGTTGTTTATCTGAATTCTCTCGCGGAAGTCGGTTATGTACGGCGATATAAAAAGCCCGGTTTTATAGCCCGCCGCCGTCAGAACATACGACAGCATTTCGCATACCGAGCCCTTGCCGTTAGTGCCCGCAACGTGAATATAGCGCAGCTTGTCCTGCGGATTGTCAAGGCGGCGCAGCAGTTCTCTCATACGGCTGAGTCCGGGGCGTGAACCGAAGGTCAGCAGCGAGTGGATTTTTTCAAGCGCGGTTTCGTATGTCATACAATCAGCTCCCTGTATATCTCGTTTTTCTTTAACCCTGTCATTGAAGCGGCCTGCTTTGCGGCGTCGGTGGCTCTTTCGCCGCCCGCGATAAGCTGCCTTGCAATTTCAACGGCGTCCTCAAGAGTGTAGGTATCAATGGTTTCTTCGGCTGCGCCCTCAAGCACAAGCACTATCTCGCCCTTAACGCTGCCATCTGCAAGCTGCTCGGCCGCAAGCTTTGTTGTGGTGCGTATTACTTCCTCGTGAATCTTCGTCAGCTCGCGCACAATGCTCAGCTTTCTGTCGCCGAAGATGTCGTAAAAGTCCTTTAGCGTTGCGGGCAGCTTGTGAGGAGCCTCGTAAAAAATCATGGTTCGCTTTTCACGCAGCAGGGTTTTAAGGTGCTCGCCGCGGCTTTTTTTGTTGACGCTTAAAAAGCCCTCAAAGGTGAAGCGCCCCGTCGGCAGACCCGATACCGCCAAAGCAGAAACAACCGCGCTCGGCCCGGGGATAACGACGGTTTTAATGCCGCGCTCGGCGCACAGCTTTACCAAATCCTCGCCGGGATCGGAAATGCAGGGCATACCTGCATCGGTAACAATCGCGCAGTTCTCGCCCTGTTCAATTCTGGCGCAAATCATCTCGCCGCGCTCGCGCCTGTTGTGCTCGTAATAGCTCACCATCGGCTTTTTTATGCCGAGGTGGTTAAGCAGTTTAAGGGTTACACGGGTATCCTCGGCGGCGATAAAGTCGACCTCGCTCAGCGTCTGAGCCGCCCTCGGCGAAAAGTCCGACAAATTGCCAATCGGCGTGCCCGTTACATAAAGTGTTCCTGACATGAATGGCTCCTTGTTATGTTAATTGATTACCTTGATTGATTACCTTGATTTGTAATCTCCGTATATTTCAAGCATTTCCTGCGAAAAGCCGCCCTGCTCGTCCTCTATAAAAAGTGTTGGAAGCACGTCCAGAAAGCCGCGCTTGCCGCCGCGTCTGCCTTCAAGCAAAAACAGCTTAGGCGCTTTTGATTTGCGCTGCTGAACCAGCCTGAGCCGCTTTGGCTCAATACCGAATTTCCTCATGCTCTCGATGACGTCCGAAAGCCTTTCGGGGCGCTGGCACACGCACAGTCTGCCGCCGAACTGCAAAAGCTTTGACGCGGCCTCGCACACATCGTCAAGCGTGCACTCCGCCTCGTGGCGCGCGACAAGCTTTTGCTCCTCGGGGTTTAAAATACCGGAGCCGCCCAGCTTATATGGCGGATTGCACGAAACAACGTCAAACGCGCCGAAAGGAAGCTTTCCTTTTAAATCGCGCAAATCGGCGTTGAGCAGGGTGAAGTTATCTTCAAGTCCGTTGCGCTCAATGCTCTTTTCAAGCAGCCCGCAGGCGTCCTTTTGAAGCTCGACCGCAAAGACCGAGAGATTTTTGTTTTGTTTAAGCCACAGCAGCGGAATTGTGCCGCAGCCCGTCCCCAAGTCGGCGCAGAGCTTTTTGCCCGAGGGCTTTGAAAAGTCGGCGAGCAGAATGGTGTCGGTTGAAAAGTGGTGAGTGTCCGACACAAATATTTCCATGCCGCAGTCAAGCGGCTCGATATGAATGTTATCCATAAGCACCTCATCAACTCATTATACAACAGACACAGCCCGACTTCAAGAGAGATGCATCCGTCATTCTGCAAAATAAAAGAATAAAGGCAGCAAGGAAACCCTTGCCGCCAGTTTGGTTATACAGTGACCTGATCAGCCTTCAGCGGGAGCGCCTACGGGGCAAACGTCGGCACAGGAGCCGCAGTCTACGCAAGCGTCAGCGTCGATAACATACTTACCGTCGCCCTCGGAAATAGCTGAACAAGGACATTCATCTGCACAAGCACCACACATGATGCATTCATCGCTGATTACATATGCCATGGATTGTACACCTCCTTATTTGATTAACTTTAGTATAGCATAAATTTAAAAAAATGCAAGTGATTTAGTCTATTAAATAATTATTTGTAAAATTTCCTGTTATGGAAATATCTATTCCAGCCCGCCAAGTTGCTCGATTTCCTTTTTATTTAGCTTGATGTATCCGTCCTTTACAATTCTGCACTGCTTTACGGTGAATGTCTTGGGAGCCACATCCTCGGGAGCGCTGTTGAGCTTAACCTTGAGGGTGCGGGCAATGAGGTTTGTCTCCACAACCAAGCCTTTGCCCTCGGGAGTATTTACAATCGCGCCGACCTTAGGGGTGTGCTTTAGCAGGTCTGTGTACGCGTCCTGCTCGTATTTAAGGCAGCACATAAGCCTGCCGCAGGTTCCCGAAATCTTGACGGGGGAAAGCGAAAGCCCCTGTTCCTTAGCCATCTTGATTGAAACGGGCTGAAACTCGCCCATAAAGCCGTTGCAGCAAAACGGTCTGCCGCAAATTCCAAGGCCGCCCAGCATTTTTGCCTCGTCGCGCACGCCTATCTGACGCAGCTCGATTCTGGTGCGGAAAACGCCTGCCAAATCCTTTACCAGCGCGCGGAAGTCAACTCTGCCGTCGGCGGTGAAGTAGAAGATTATCTTGCTGTTGTCAAAAGTGTACTCAACGTTGACAAGCTTCATCTGCAGGCCGTGAGCGGCAATTTTCTGTTCGCAGGTTTTGCGCGCGCTCTTTTCTTTAACGCGGTTTTCCGCAAGGTGATTAAGATCCTTTTCGGTTGCAACGCGAATCAGGGGTTTGAGCGGATGCGTAATGCTGTCATCGTCTATGATCTTGTTTTCAAGCGCTACCTCGCCGCATTCCAGACCGCGCGCGGTTTCAACAATTACCATGTCGCCGCTGCGCAGCTTTTGTCCCTGAGAATCAAAGTAATATACCTTGCCTACCTCTTTAAATCTAACGCCGATTACCTCTGCCATGTTATCCTCCTGAGCTCTCCGCACATCCAAGTGGTGAGGAGATTTATGTTTACGTTTTGTTTTAATTTATATGAGGAGCTTACGCACAGCTCAATCATTTCAATAATTTTCTTTCTTGTAAGCCTTGACGCCAAAACCCGTGCCGTTTGTGCGTTTTTGAGCGGATTTCCGCCCGAAAGCATGGCGAGAGCGTCGCGCAGGCTCAGTCTTAACGCGGCAAGAATCTGCGGTGCCGCTTCTTTGTCTTTAAGAGCGTTTAGCGCTTTAAGCAGGGGATACTCCCTGTTTTCAATAATGCCGAGGGCAATTTTTTCAGCCGCGGCAGCCGCGTTATCGTCAAACTGTTCGTCGCCGCGCAGCCTTATTGTGGTAAAGCGCGAGCGGATCGTTTCAAGAAGCCGCTGCGCGTTGTTGCAAATCAAAATAAAAAGAACATTCTGAGGCGGTTCCTCGGCAAGCTTCAAAAACGTGTTTTGAGTAAGCTCCGGGAACAGATTATCGCAGTCCCTGAAAATATAAACCTTAGCCGCCGCCTCGTTCGGCATGATGTACGCGTCCTTAATCAGCTCGCGCAATTGCTCAACCGAGTAGACGGTTTTTTTCGGAGCCAACTTGAGATATGTAATGTCCGAATGGTTTCCGCTTTTGGCGTTAAGGCAGTTTTTGCATACGCCGCACGGCCTTTGCTCATTGCCGCATACGGCGTACATCGAAAGGAAAATCGCCAGCCTTTCAGCCTTAGAAGGGTCGGAGCTTTCGATGATAAGCGCGTGAGGCAGCCTTTTTCCTCGGTCAAGCTCGTCTAAAAAAGTTTTTGTCCCGGTGTCAAATTCAAAGCCTTCAAAATTCAAACCGCGTCACCTGCCAAGCTTAACTAAGTTAGTCACAATATCGCCCTTGTCGGTGATGTCGATAACGCCGTAGGACGCGAAGTATCCGCAGCATGAGCCGGGGTTCATAATGTGCAGACCCTCGTAATAGTCGGTCATGGGCATGTGTGTGTGGCCGAACAGAAGAATATCGGCGCCCTGCTCGCGCGCGGCGTAAATCAAATCCATAATTGTATATTTAGCGTTGTAAAGGTGGCCGTGAGTAATAAAAATCTTCTTGCCGCCTATTTCCTTTACCTCCACAGGCGGCAGCTTGCTCGAAAAGTCGCAGTTGCCGCGCACGCCGATAACGGTTTTATCCGCGCAGGTCTGCCTGATGTAATCAAACTGTTCGGCGCCGTCGCCGCAGTGGATAATCGCCTCTGCCGAGGGCTGGGCGTCAAGCGCCTTTTTCATCGAGTAAAAATCGCCGTGAGTATCGGAAAGAACTAAAATACGCATTGAAAAAACTCCGTTCTAAATTTGAAATCCGCGCATAGTATAAACCGAGGTGGTATTATGGCAGATAACGCCAACGAATTATTTGAAAGCCTGTCAAGGCAGCTTAATATGTCGCCCGAGCAAATCAAAAGCTCCTGCGAAGCGGGCAGCGCGGACGATTTGCTGAAAAACGCCGACAGCCAAACCGCAAAGCAGGTGGAGTCGATTTTAAGCGACCCGCAAAAAACAAGGGAGCTCCTCGACAGTCCGGAGGCTCAGGCACTTTTAAAGCTGCTAAACAATAAGTAACGGTGAAAAAATATGTCTGAATTACAGGATACACTAAATCAGATAATGAGCAATCCCGAGGCGATGCGCCAGGTGCAGAGTCTCGGTGAAAAGCTCGGTCTGTCAGGCACAGCGCCCGCTCCCGAGCCGAAGCCGCCCGTGCAGAGCGGCAGCCCCGAGCTTATGTCGGCGTTTACAAAGCTTGCTCCGCTAATGAGCGCCTCAAAGCCTAATGATGAAACCGCGGCGCTGCTAAACGCGCTCAGGCCGTTTCTCAGCGGCGAAAAGCTTCAGCGGCTGCAAAGCGCCCAAAAGCTTATAAGCCTTATCAAAATCATACCGCTGATAAAAGACAGCGGATTGTTTCTGTAGCGCGGAGGTGAGTTATGCCAAGCTTTGAGGAGGAGGCGTTTGAACGCGCCCGAAAAATGTCGCACGGCAGGCGCGCGCCGAATGAAGAAAAGCCCAAAAAGCCCGCTCCCGAAAAGAGCGAAAAGCCCGCCGCTGTTAAGGCGGAACAGCCAGCCGCGCCAAAGGCTGAAAAGCCGCAGGTTAGCGTAGTGCCGCAAAAGCCCGCGCCCAATATGCTTGAAACGCTGTTTAAGGACAAGGAAACAAGCCTTATCCTGATGCTGCTTTTGCTGCTTATGGACGAAAAGAACGACCCTACGCTGATTTTCTCGCTGATGTATCTTTTAATGTGAGTGGTCAGCGGTTAGCCGGCTGCTTGATGTTCTTCCAGCTGGCAACGTCGCATTGAAAGTAATAATTATCTCCCGTAGCTACAACCGTGCCGTCCTTTTTTAAACCGACGGTGTGGTTGTGTCCCGCGCTTACCGCGACAATGTTCTTCCAGTCGCCGACTTTGCATCGATCGAAATTATCAGTTCCTGCCGCAACAACCGTGCCGTCCTTCTTTAAGCCGATGGTATGGCTTTTTCCGGCGCTTACCGCGACAATTTCCTTCCAGCCGCTGACGTCGCATTGACCACTGCCGTTAAACCCTGCCGCAACAACCGTGCCGTCCTTTTTTAAGCCGATGGTATGGCTTTTTCCGGCGCTTACCGCGACAATATCCTTCCAGCCGCTGACGTCGCATTGTTTGTAATCATTACTTCCCGCCGCTGAAACCGTGCCGTCTTTCTTTAAGCCGACGGTGTGGTCACCTCCGGCACTTACCGCGCAAATGTCCGTCCAATCGCTGATGTCGCATTGTTTTTTATTATTTGATCCTGCCGCAACAACCGTACCGTCTGCTTTCAATCCGACTGTGTGGGAGCCTCCGGCGCTTACCGCGATAATGTACTTCCATTCGCTTACGTCGCATTGACCGTAGTAATTCGAATATCCGGTATATTTTGTCGCTACAACCGTGCCGTCCGATTTCAAGCCGACGGTGTGGTCATATCCCGCGCTTACCGCGATAATGTCTTTCCAATCGCCTATGTCGCATTTACCGCACATTTTACTGCCTGCCGCTGTGCTCGTGCTGTCCTTTTTCAATCCGATGGTATGCGTACTTCCGGCAGAAACGGTTTGCGCCAGAGAGTCGCGGAGTTTTTGAACTTCTGCCGAGTTGAATGTATTCTCTATTTTTTGATCATCATTTTTAGAGTTTTGATCGTCAATAAAAGGCTTTAAAACAAATATCCAGCCCGCAACCAGCGCGGCAATCAATATCACGGCAATTCCGCTTATTAGAAATGCCTTTTTGCTTCGCTTTTTCTTCGACGGGACTTTCTCAGCTTCGGAATCCAAAGCCTTGCCGCAGTACGGGCAGAGTTTTGCCTCAGTGTTTATTTCTTTCATACAGTGATTACAGCGCATAGTTACCTCCTTTTTCACTCTTGACCAATCCGCTCAGCGGATCTGTCCGTTTCCTCTGATAATAAACTTCATGCTTGTAAGCTCGTTAAGTCCCATGGGGCCTCTTGCGTGCAGCTTCTGGGTTGAAATGCCAATCTCGGCGCCCAGCCCGAACTCGCCGCCGTCGGTAAAGCGCGTCGAGGCGTTTACATACACTGCCGCCGAGTCAACGTTTGCCGTAAACTTGTTTGCCGCTGCGTAGTCGCTGGTTATAATGCTCTCGCTGTGACCGGTGCTGTATTTTGCCAGGTGGTCAAGCGCGTCGTCAATGCTGTCAACAACCTTAACCGCCAGGATGTAGTCGAGGAACTCAATCGCGTAGTCGTTTTCGGTAGCGGGAACAACGCAGTCGCCGAGAATCCCGCGGGTTTTCTCACAGCCGCGGATTTCAACGTTCTTTTTGTCGAGTTCTGCCTTAATAACGGGCAGAGCCTTTTCGGCAATATCCTTGTGAACCAGAACGGTCTCGATTGTGTTGCAAACCGAGGGGCGCTGGGTTTTGGCGTTAAAGATGATGTTTGCCGCCATGTCGATGTCGGCGCTCGCGTCAACATAAACGTGGCAGTTGCCGACGCCTGTTTCAATTACGGGGACCTTCGCGTTTTCAACAACGCTCTTAATTAAGCCCGCGCCGCCTCTGGGGATAAGCACGTCGAGGTATTCGCTGAGCTGCATAAGCTCTGTGGCGCTCTGACGGCTTGTGTCCTCAACAAGAGCAACACAGTCACGGGGCAGACCAACGCTCTCAACAGCGTCGCGCATAACGTTCATAACAGCCTTGTTGGAGTTGATAGCCTCCTTGCCGCCGCGCAGAATAACGGCGCTGCCCGCCTTTAGGCAAAGAGCCGCGGCGTCGCTTGTAACGTTGGGACGAGCCTCGTAAATAATTCCGATAACGCCCATGGGAACGGTTATTTTCTCAATTTGCAGACCGTTTTTAAGGGTTCTGCCCTCAATTACCCTGCCGATGGGGTCGGGCTGGGCGGCAACCTGTTCAACGCCGTCAGCCATGCCGAGGATTCTGCCCTCGTCAAGCTTTAGGCGGTCGAGCAGAGAAGCGGTAAGTCCCGCTTTTTTGCCGTTTTCGATGTCGATGTCATTCGCCGCGATAATCGCCTGCGAGTTTTCCCTGAGCGCCTTGGCGATGGCTTTAAGAGCCTCGTCCTTTTTTGTGCCCGCGTTCATAAGCACGCGAGCGGCCATTTTGGCGTTCGCGCCCATAATTTCAAGCTGTGTCATATTAAAACCGTCCTTTCGGGTAAGTTATTTCTGTGCCAAAAATTTAGTTCCGGGGGTTTTGCCCTCAAAAACATCATAGACGAGCTTCGGGTTGTCGCCGTTGATAACGTGAACCTCAATGCCGCGCTTTGTGGCGTAATCGGCAGCCTGCAGCTTTGTAATCATGCCGCCGGTGCCGCGGTTTGAGCCTGTGCCCGCCGCCATGTCGAGAATCGACTTGTTTATTTTGGTAACGACGTCAATTTTTTTAGCGGTTTCGCAAACTCTGGGATTAGCGTCATAAAGGCCGTCGATGTCGGTAAGTATTATAAGTCTGTCGGCGTTTATTATGTGCGAAACAATTGCCGAGAGCATGTCGTTGTCGCCTATGTTGTTGCCCTCGAGCTCGTCGATAGATACCGTGTCGTTCTCGTTAATGATCGGGATGATTCCCATATTAAGCAGCTCGTCGATTGTGTTGTTGATGTTGCGGCGCTTTTTTTCGGTTTCAACCGCGTCGGCGGTAAGAAGGATCTGGGCGACCGAGTGGTTGTACTCGCCGAAAATTTTATCGTACATAAACATAAGCTCGCACTGACCTATAGCCGCAAGAGCCTGCTTCTTTTTAGCTTCGCTCGGGCGTTTTGAAAGCCCTGTTTTGCCCATGCCTACGCCGATTGCGCCCGACGATACGAGCATGATGTCCTCGCCGCTGTTGTGCAAATCCGCAAGTACCTTGCAAAGCGATTCAATGCGTCTGTAATTGATTTTTCCGTTGTCGTAGGTCAGCGTTGACGTCCCTACTTTAATTACGGTTTTTTGATTATCCATATCTACACCTGTCTTTGTATAAAAATCCATCCTATATTATAGCACAATCCTTTTCAATCCGCAAGATGTTTTATCTAGGGTTTTAAACCGCGCGCCGCATAAAAAAGGGATTGCGCCGAAAGCACAACCCCGTTTGCGGATATTATTTTTTAAGAATGGTTATTTAGTCACCTTTGTAAACATATAGGAAGTGGTGTTGCCGTTGTAGTCAAGCTTTAGGGTGAGGATCCCGCGGTCGTAGCTCAGCTTCTGGGTTTTTCCGCCGTACTCAACGTCAACCGAGGTCTCGTTGAATGTAAACGAGCCTTCGTTTGTAATGCCGCCGATTGTAATTTTGCATTTACCTCCCGAGTAAAAGGTAAAGGAAAAGTCCTTTCCGCTTGTATCAAGGTCGCTGTAGGCAATTGTTGTGCCGCCGATCAAAACCGTGCTGGGCGTCCATTCGCCGACAATCTCCGAGTTATCCTCCGACGAGCAGCCCGCCGCGAGCAGCAGCAAAAGGCATACCGTCAGCAATGCGGTAATTCGCTTTATCATAGCAAAACCTCGCTTTAAACGTGTATTGATTACGGCTATTTTATCACAAAAACCGTTTTCAGTCAATAATCGGCTGTTTTTGACTGGTTTTTTACCGTAACTTTCAAAAACAATGCGGTCTTAATGCTAATATAGAATAATGCATAGCGTGTTTGCAATAAATCGCTGAAAAAATTGCATTTTAGGGGTTTTATTTGTAAACTCGGCAATATTGACAATCAAGTAAAAATTATGATAGAATTATCTCGTAAAAAATACACATGGAAAGAGGAATCCTATATGGCAAATCTTGATTTAACCAAATACGGTATCACAGGCGTTAAGGAGATTATTCACAATCCTTCTTACGATCAGCTCTTTAAGGACGAAACCGATCCCGCTCTAGAGGGCTTTGACAAGGGTCAGGTAACCGAGCTTGGCGCTGTTAACGTAATGACAGGTATCTACACAGGCCGTTCGCCTAAAGACAAGTTTATTGTTATGGACGACGTAAGTAAGGATACCGTTTGGTGGACTACTCCCGAATATCCCAACGACAACCATCCCGCTTCAGAGGAAACCTGGGCAGAGTGCAAAAAGCTTGCTGTTGAGGAGCTTTCAAATAAAAAGCTTTATGTTGTAGACTGCTTCTGCGGCGCAAATAAGGACACAAGAATGTCTGTACGCTTCATCATGGAGGTTGCATGGCAGGCTCACTTCATCAAGAACATGTTCATCAAGCCCACCGACGAGGAACTCGAAAGCTTTGAACCCGACTTTGTTTGCTACAACGCTTCAAAGGCTAAGGTAGAAAACTACAAGGAGCTCGGCCTTAACTCCGAGACCGCCGCTCTCTTCAACGTTAAGAGCCGCGAGCAGGTTATTCTCAACACATGGTACGGCGGCGAGATGAAAAAGGGTCTGTTCTCAATGATGAACTACTACCTGCCGCTCCAGGGCATCGCTTCAATGCACTGCTCCGCCAACACCGACATGAACGGCGAGAACACAGCTATCTTCTTCGGTCTTTCGGGCACAGGTAAAACCACACTTTCAACCGATCCCAAGCGCCTTCTCATCGGCGACGACGAGCACGGCTGGGACGACAACGGCGTATTCAACTTTGAGGGCGGATGCTACGCAAAGGTTATCGGTCTTGACAAAGAGAGCGAGCCCGACATCTACAACGCTATCAAGAGAGACGCGCTTCTTGAGAACGTAACCGTAGCCGAGGACGGCACAATCGACTTCGACGACAAGAGCGTTACCGAGAACACCCGTGTTTCATATCCCATCGAGCATATCGAGAAGATCGCCAAGAACGTAAATAAGATTTCTTCAGGCCCCGCTGCCGAGAACGTAATCTTCCTTTCGGCTGACGCTTTCGGCGTTCTGCCTCCCGTTTCGATCCTCACTCCCGAGCAGACTCAGTACTACTTCCTCTCGGGCTTCACAGCTAAGCTTGCGGGTACAGAGCGCGGCATCACCGAGCCCACTCCTACCTTCTCCGCTTGCTTCGGCCAGGCTTTCCTTGAGCTTCATCCCACAAAGTACGCTGAGGAGCTTGTAAAGAGAATGGAAAAGAGCGGCGCCAAGGCTTACCTCGTAAACACAGGCTGGAACGGCACAGGCAAGAGAATCACCATCAAGGATACCCGCGGAATCATCGACGCTATCCTCGGCGGCGACATCAAGAACGCTCCCACCAAGACCATTCCTTACTTCAACTTTGAGGTTCCCACCGAGCTTCCCGGCGTTGACACAGGAATTCTCGACCCCAGAGATACCTACGCTAACCCCGCCGAGTGGGACGAAAAGGCTAAGGACCTCGCTCAGAGATTTATCAAGAACTTTGACAAGTACACCTCAAATGAGGCAGGCAAGGCTCTTGTAGCGGCAGGCCCCGAGGTTTAATTCGGAGTTCGGAATGCGGAATGCGGAATTACCGCTTTCGGAAAAGTTAATTGATAATTTAAAGGACGTGCATTCCGGCGCGTCCTTTTTGGAATGTGTTGCAATTTTGGATTGGATTTGCCGGAATTAAGCTGTAATTAAATCAGCGGCAGGGGAGGATAATATGAAAAGAAAACCAATCATCGGCGTCATGCCGCTTTGGGACGCAAAGAAAGAAAGCATCTGGATTCACCCCGGATATATCGACGGCGTCATCAGGGCGGGCGGCGTACCTGTGCTTCTTCCTCTGACGGAGGATGAAGAGGTGTTCTGCAGGGCGCTTGAAATGTGCGGCGGATTTCTTATTACGGGCGGACAGGACGTTTCTCCCGAGCTTTACGGCGAAAGCGAAAGGACTGATAATCCTGACACCTGCCCTCTGCGTGACAGGCTTGAGACTTGTGCGGTAAAGATTGCGCTGGAGCGCGATTTATCCGTGCTTGGAATATGCAGAGGTTTTCAAATCCTGAATGTTCTGCTCGGCGGCACACTTTATCAGGATATTCCCTCAGAGGTGAAAGATGCGCTTGCGCATTTGCATACCCCGAATGAAGCTCCCGTTACCCACGATGTAGTCATCGAGCCGGGTACCCCGTTGTTGTCCCTGCTTCAAAAAGATATAATTCATGTAAACAGCTTTCACCACCAAGGGGTAAAAAAGCTGTCTGATAAGCTTAAATGCATGGCGCGCGCGGCTGACGGCGTGTCTGAGGCGGCTTATATGCCGGGCAAAAGGTTTGTATGGGGCGTACAGTGGCACCCCGAAATGTCATATAAAACAGATGAAAACAGCGTCAGGATTTTTGAGGCGTTTGTTTCGGGCGCAATATAAAAAATCGGCGGGGCAGATACATTCGGCGTATCTGCCCCGCAAAATAATAGCGGTTATTTCTTCTTCAGGTTTTCAAAAGCGTTATAGCGGATTCTTTCAAAATTACCAAGGGTCTCGTTTATCACGGTGGAATAAGCAAAGGCTCCGTGGTGAGCGGAAATTATTTTCTCCATCGCCACGACCTGATGCTTCTGAACAACACATATCAGCATTTCGGTTTCTTTGCCCGAGAACATACCCTTTGCGGGTACAACCGTAACAGTATGCTTCAGCTCAGCGATAATCTCATCGGAAATCGCTTTGTAGTCATGTGACACAATTTCGAATTTTATCCGCTGTCTTGAGCCGCGCAGTATGGTGTCACTCACCTGACTTGTCAGGAATGAATAAATAATACACAGAATCACAGGCTCAACCTTAAAACCGTATACGAAATATGAAGTAAAGGCGACTGCGGCGTTCAGCGCGAAAATAATCCATATCAGGTTCAGCTCAGGCCATTTTCTATGTATCAGAGCGGCGACTATATCCGTTCCTCCGGTGCAGCCGTTCAGACGGATCGCGGCTCCGTAGATAATTCCGTTGATAACGCCCGAGGCCAGCGGAGCTAAAATCGTACTGGTTCCGTTGTCGGTTTTATAGCTAAGGAAGGATAGGTCAATCAGCTTGAATTGCAGCAGCAACAGCGCAGCGGAAAAGGTCAGGGCAAAAACCGTCGTCCTTGCGGCAAAGCTTCTGTCCAGAAAAACAAACGCTGAAATACACAGCGGAATATTAATCAAAAGACTCATATACGCAACGGAAAAATTCAGCTTGTATTGAATCATTGTAGCTATGCCGTTTATGCCCGCGGGGGCAAAGCTGTTTTCAAAAATAAAAATCTGGTAGCATAGCGCCATACCGCATGCCGCGGAGATTATCAGAAAATAAACCGCCGATGTTTTTCTAATTTCTTTTTTGGCTGTTTTATCGGCCATTGACAATTCACCTGCTTTCCTGTATTGATAAATCAATTATCTCAGATTATATGCGTTTGTCAATAAATATCACATGTTTTTCAAAAAACAATCAGCTTCCAAACAGTAATTGAAAGCTGATTGTTGTCATTGCAAATTATAAAAACGGCTTTAATTCGCTGATGTGCTCCTGCGCTGTTTCCAGCGTTTTTTTCGCCAGCAGTGTGATGTTCGGGTCTGTTCGGTCGTAGTCGCGCAGGTGCTGCGCCATTTTGTTAACGCCCATTGTGTTGCCCTTTATCATCATCTCGGCTATGTGAGAGCTTGTGGGGTCGCGCTTTAAGTCCATGTTGGCAGAAAATTTTGCCATTCTTTTCGCCAGCGGCCCTACATGGTGAACATCCTCGCCCAGGTTCCTGAGCATATTGCTGGCCGTGCTGTATATTTTTCCGTAGCGTGCCATCTGGTTTACAAGCACGCTGTCAAGCGCCATTGACTGTTTGCCTGCCCTCACATTCTTAACGCCCTGACAGCCCATCTCAGCGCTTTGTAAAATGTAATTCAGCATTTCCGAGTCATTAATCATTTTTTTCACCTCTGAAATAATTATTGCCAAAAAACCGCGCAATATACGGTTGAAACATTTTATTTTTTGTGTCATAATAAACAGAGGTGTTTTTATGAAAGCTGAGCTTTTTGAAATTTATTTACCGTATCCCGAAAAGGGAGACCGCAGGGTGCGCGTTTATGTGCCCGAGCGCGAGGAGGGCGAGACCTTTCCCGTGATATATATGACCGACGGCCAGAACCTTTTTGACGAGGAGAGCAGCGCCTGGGGCTGCTGGTTTACGCGCGAGGCGGTGGAAGCCGAGCGCAAAAACAGCGGAAAAGCGGCTGTAATAGTCGGAATCCACAACGACAATCATTGGCGCGACAACGAGCTTACTCCGGGTTCGATCGGCGAGTTGGTCGATACGGCGGATATGTACGACTTTACCGCGCCCGAGGGCGAAATCTTCGACAGCTTTGTTACGGACGTGGTAAAGCCCTATATTGAAGCGAACTTCCCCGTAAAGAAGGGACGCGAAAACACGGCGTTCTGCGGCAGCTCATCGGGCGGCCTGCAGTCGTTCTTTACGGCGCTCAGTCACCCTGACTCATTCTCTGCGGCAGGCGTGTTTTCACCCGCGTTTTTGCTGTACAGCGAGGACGACATGCGCCGCTGGATTCTCTCAAAGCTAAGCGATAACCTGCCTTATCTGTATATTTACACGGGAGCCGGCGACGAGCTGGAGCAGCGCGTTTTCCAAAGCACCGAGGCTGTTTACGACATGCTTACCGAGTGCTATCCCTATGATTTGCTCAACGAGGTAATCCTGTTTGAAAACTCTCACAACGAAAAAGCGTGGGCTGAGATTTTCCCTGATTTTTTACACACATTTCTGTCATAAAAAATAATGGACGACCATTGGCCGTCCATACAAGTATAATTTCGTATTTTTAATCAGACAATGATTTCTCCGTCAACGGTTCCGCTGAGACCTGCGGCGTTGCTTTCGTCGGTGTCGATGTGCATAGCGGGAGCGTATTTGTCGCTTACTCTTACTACTACATCGCCGAAAATAACCTCTCTGCCTGTGCCTTCGCCGACCTTTACGGAAACGATCTGCTTGTCCTTAAAGCCGTTTTCCTCAGCGGTCTTGGTGTCAAAGTGGATGTGGCGCTGAGCCGCGATAATGCCCTGAGCGATCTCAACCTCGCCCTTGGGGCCTACCAGCTTGCAGCCGGGTGTGCCCGCAACGTTTCCTGACTCTCTTACGGGAGCGGTTACGCCGAGCTTTCTTGCGTCGGTGAGGGATACCTCAACCTGATCCTCGGGTCTTTCGGGGCCGAGAATAGACATTGTCATTTCGCCTCTGGGGCCGACAACGGTTACCTTCTCAAAGCACGCGAACTGACCGGGCTGTGACAAATCCTTTTTGTTTGTAAGCTGATAGCCCTCGCCGTAAAGAACATCGAGAGTAGCTCTGCATACATGCACGTGATGCGCGGAAGTTTCTACCATAATTTTCATAGTTCTACCACCATTCATTAATAATTTTGAAAAAATTTCATTATTTTAATTTTACTACTAAAAAATAAATTTTTCAACTATATTTTCAAAAAGAGGTATAAAATGTTTCAAAATTGGGAAGATTTAAAAAAATCATGCGAAAACTGCCAAAAATGCGAGCTCTGCAAAACCCGCCACAATGTTGTTGTAGGCGTGGGCTCGCCCGAGGCTGAGGTAATGTTCATCGGTGAGGGCCCGGGAGAAAACGAGGACCTTCAGGGCGAGCCGTTTGTCGGCAGAGCGGGCAAGCTGCTCGATAAAATGCTGACCGCCGTCGATTTGGACAGAAACAAAAACATCTACATAGCAAACATCGTAAAGTGCCGCCCTCCTCAGAACCGCGACCCAAAGCCCGAGGAGCAGGAGATGTGCATCGACTGGCTGCGAAATCAGGTTAAGCTTATCCGCCCGAAAATCATCGTATGTCTGGGCAGGATCGCCGCCGCGAGGATCATTAAGTCCGACATCAAAATCACCAAGGAGCACGGTCAGTTTGTTGAGAAAAACGGCGTGCTTATGATGGCGATGCTGCACCCCGCGGCTATTCTGCGCGACCCGAGAAGAAAACCCGACGCGTTCAACGACTTTTTAATTCTCAGAGAGAAAATAAAAGAAATCTGCGACCACACATATTGAGGAAAGACAATGAGCTTAGTTGAATTCAAAAACGTATACAAGCGCTACAAAATGGGCGAGGTAGTGATAAACGCGGTCGACGGCATATCGTTCTCGATGGACGAGGGCGAGTTTGCGGTTGTTGTAGGCGCCTCGGGCGCGGGAAAAACAACCGTGCTTAACCTTTTGGGCGGAATGGACAGCGTTACCGAGGGCGAAATCCTGGTGCGCGGAAGCGACATAAGCCGCTATTGTGACCGTCAGCTAATCGAGTACCGCCGCCATCAAATCGGCTTTGTTTTTCAGTTTTACAATCTGGTGCATAACCTGACCGCCTCCGAGAACGTGGAGCTTGCGGCTCAGATTTGCCGCGACCCTTTAAGCAGCGAGGAGGCTCTTGAAAGCGTCGGATTGACTGACAGAAAAGACAATTTCCCCGCTCAGCTTTCCGGCGGCGAGCAGCAGCGCGTTTCAATTGCCCGAGCGCTTGCCAAAAGACCAGCTCTGCTACTTTGCGACGAGCCTACCGGCGCCCTCGACTACAACACGGGCAGGCAGATTCTCGCTCTTCTTCAGGATACCTGCCGCCGCGAGAAAATGACGGTGGTGCTTATTACCCACAACAGCGCCATCACGCCCATGGCAGACCATATTATCGAAATGAAAAGCGGCAAAATAATCCGTGACGAGTACAACCCCTCTCCGAAATCCATCACCGAAATCGAATGGTGAAACGTGACGTTTCATTCAAAGCCGCCTTTGGAGAACTTGATATAACAGATAAGCTTCTGCAACGGCGTGTCCGAACGTTGCTGTTATGAAAACTTTGTAGTGACAGAGCTTGCCCCTGTCAGGCAGCAGCGGTAGATGTTTACCTACAGCAGATATGTTTCTGTGTGTGGAAAACGTCACATCTTTCGTTGTAGGGGCGTGCATTTCACGCCAGCCTAACCAAGCTGTCCTGTCATG
Organism: uncultured Eubacteriales bacterium; assembly: GCA_900315195.1. GTDB lineage: Bacteria > Bacillota > Clostridia > Oscillospirales > Acutalibacteraceae > Ruminococcoides. The sequence goes on from OMYD01000002.1 coordinate 39,557, forward strand.
CCGCTAAAACAACCCAAACAACCCAAACAAGCCAATATAAATATAAAGATAAATATAAAGATGAAGACGAAGACGAAGATAAATATAATAAGCCGTCAGCTTGCGCTGACAATTTCGCCGCCGCCGCTCAAATAATCTTTCTCTTTTATCGGGATATGCCGCAAACGCGGTAACTGCCTAAACCTTTACTACAACCAACTAACCACCAACAACTAACAGCTCACCACTAAAAGAGGTGAAATCATTGACAAAGGCTTTACTAAAAAATACATTCCGAGAAATCGCTAACACCAAGGCGCGGTTTATTTCAATTATGGCTATTATCGCGCTGGGCGTGGGTTTTTTCGCCGGCATAAAGGCTACAAGCCCCTCTATGTACAACCTCGCCGAAAACTATTTCAGCGACCGTTCGCTTATGGATTTCAGGCTTGTGTCGACTGTCGGCTTTTCGGAAAACGACGTCAAGGCTGTGTCTGAGCTTGAGGGCGTTTCTTCGGTTATGCCGTCATACTACTGCGACGTTATGACACCTGCCGAGGACGGCGGCGACGTTATCCGCCTTATAGCCGTTCCTAACGCATACAAAGACAACAAAAAGCTCAATTCACTTGTCATAAACGACGGCGACGGCGAGCTTAAAAGCGGCGAAATCATCACCGAGAGCGTAGCCTTCGCAAACGGGCGGCACAAACTCGGCTCAACCGTAAGCTTTGCCTCGGCGGCAGGCAATCAGCAGGTTTCCGACATTTTAAAGCACACAAGCTTTACGGTAAAGGGCAAGGCTGAGTCGCCGCTTTACATCTCATATCAGCGCGGAAAAACCACAATCGGCGACGGTAAAATCGAGGAGTACATGTACATTCCCGCCGAGGATTTTAAATCGGTAAGGTACACCGAGCTTTATGTAAAGGGCGGCTACTCCGACGAGGTATCGGCTTTTTCCGATGATTACGAAAAAGGCACTGACGAACTAAAGGCAAAGCTTGAGCAGCTAGGCAAAGACCGCGGCTTTTCATACATTGAGGAAATGAAGGAATCGGGCGCAAAGCTTGGCGGTAAAGGCTCAGACTCAGCCACGCCCGAAGCGGCTCAGTGGTATGTTTTTACCCGCGACGACAACCCCGGCTACCACACATTCTCGCAGAACGCCGACCGCCTTGACGCGGTGGCCTCGGTGTTCCCGCTGTTCTTTTTGCTTGTCGCTGTGCTTGTGTGCGTAACCACCATGACGCGCCTTATTGAGGAAAAGCGAACGGAAATCGCTACCCTTAAAGCGCTGGGCTACGGCAACATTTCCATCATTTTTAAATATGTAATTTACTCGATAATTGCCGCCGTAGCGGGCGGCATAATCGGCGTTGTACTGGGGCTTTTTACTCTGCCGTTTATAATTTACGACGCGTATAGAATAATGTTCTACATCGGCGACATAACGCTTGTTCCGCATGTTCCGTCAATCGCGCTGGGGCTTTTGGCGGCTATAATCTGCACGTCGGCTGTATCGGTGATCGTATGCGCAAAATCGCTTAAAACAAAGCCCGCTCAGGGTATGCGCCCCAAAGCGCCAAAGCCCGGCAAGCGGATACTGCTTGAGCACATAACTCCGCTCTGGAAGCACATGGGCTTTACCGCCAAGCTTACCGCGCGAAACCTGTTCCGATATAAAGTAAGGCTGTGCATGACGGTTATCGGCGTGGCTGGCTGCACGGCTCTGGTGCTTGCGGCTTTCGGTCTGCTCGACAGCTTTGAGCCGCTCACCAAAACGCAGTTTGACGAGATTTTCAAATACGACGCTATCGTTATTCCCAAACAGTCCGGCTCGCCTGAAGAGCTTGGATACGTCAAAAAGCTCTGCAACGATACGGGCAAGGTCAAATCCGCTATGTTTGCACTTCAGGAGGACGTCAAGCTTGAGGCAAACGGCAGCAAAACGACCGAGTCGACCTATATCTCCGTGCCCGAGACCACCGAAAATATTGACGAGCTGATAACGCTTCGCACGCGCAAAGGGCATACTCCGCTCACACTCACCGACGGCGGCGTAATGGTAAATGAAAAGCTCGCCTCGGACTTTGGAATATCGGTGGGGGACAAGGTGAAGCTTACAACCGGTTACGGTACGGCTGAAATACGGGTAGACGGAATCTATGAGCAATATATCCACAACTATATACTTATGACGAAGGACTGCTACCGCTCGCTTTTCGGCAGAGACGTTTCGTACAATCTGTACCAGGTGCTGCTCACCGATAAAAGCGAGGAAACCGCCGATGAGTTCAGCTCGGCTCTTATGCGCGACGAGAGGATATCAGCCGTTCCGTTTATGAGAGAGAATATAGATGAGTTCCGCAACATGCTCAACTCGCTCGACATGGTAGTCGCGGTCATGATAGTCTGCGCGGCGGCTCTGGCGTTTGTGGTGCTCTATAACCTTACAAACATAAATATAGCCGAGCGCCAGCGTGAGATAGCTACCTTCAAGGTGCTGGGCTTCTTCAACCGCGAAACCTCCAGGTTTATCTATATTGAAAATATTATTCTGACAATTCTGGGAATAGGCGCGGGACTTTGGCTGGGCGTGCTGCTTACAAATTTTATTATCCGCACGGTCGAGGTCGACAACGTAATGTTCGGCAGGGATATTTTCCCGCAGTCGTTTTTGTTCGCGGCGGGGCTGACGCTCTTGTTCTCGCTGCTTGTAAACCTTGCGATGAGCTTTAAGATCCGCAGGGTAAACATGGTTGAGAGTCTTAAAAGCGTGGAATAGTTTTGAGAGCGGAGTGTTGAGTTAAAGGTCGCTACGCTCCGGATTTATAGTTTTGCTGATATAAATACGGTCGGGCAATAAACGTTTTTACAATACAATCTATCTGCACGACCGCAACTCCACACTCCAAACTCCACTCTAAACTCTGAATTAAGGTATTGATTGATTGAAAGTTTTGTGATATAATCATTTGGAATAGGCAAATTATCTGTGAAAGGACAGTTTTGATGATAAAGGCTAACAAGTACCGCACCGTAAGCTGCGGCGAATTGAGAGAAGAAAACATCGGTCAGCAGGTCCGCGTTGCGGGCTGGGTTGAGAACATCCGCGACCACGGCGGCGTTATGTTCCTCGACATCCGCGACCAGTACGGCGTTTTGCAGGTTGTTGTACACAACGACGAGCTGCTGAAAAACATCAACAAGGAGTGCACCGTAACCCTCAGCGGCGAGGTTGTAAAGCGCGACGAGGAAACAATCAACAAGAAAATCGCCACGGGCTATGTCGAGGTTCACACCGAGGACATCACCGTTTTGGGCAAGTGCAAAAACGTGCTTCCCTTTGAGGTTGCCACCTCCACAAATACAGGCGAGGACGTTCGCCTTAAATACCGTTTTCTTGACCTGAGAAACCCCAAGGTTCACAATAATATCATGTTCCGTTCGCAGGTTGTCGCTTTTTTGCGTCAGAAGATGAACGAGCTCGGCTTTACCGAAATCAACACCCCGATTCTTTCAACCTCATCACCCGAGGGCGCGCGCGACTATCTTATACCCAGCCGCAAGCACAAGGGTAAGTTCTACGCCCTGCCGCAGGCTCCCCAGATTTTCAAGCAGCTGCTCATGGTATCGGGCTTTGACAAATACTTCCAGATTGCGCCCTGCTTCCGCGACGAGGACGCCCGCGCAGACCGTTCACCGGGCGAGTTCTATCAGCTCGACTTTGAAATGGCGTTTGCCACTCAGGAGGACGTTTTTGACGTTGCCGAGCAGGTTCTTTACGAAACATTCTCAAAATTTACCGATAAAGAAGTAAGCAAGCCGCCGTTTAAGCGCATTCCGTTTGCCGAGTCAATGCTCAAGTACGGCACCGACAAGCCCGACCTGCGCAACCCGCTTGAAATCGTTGGAATCAGCGACATGTTTGTCGAGACCGATTTCGCGCCCTTCCGCAAAAAGTGCGTGCGATCGCTCAACGTTCCGGGCGCTGCCGCTCAGAGCAAAAAGTGGTTCAAGCGCATGGAGGAATTCGCGCTTGAAATCGGCATGAAGGGTTTGGGCTATGTTAAAGTCAACGATGACCTCACTTTTGACGGTCCCATCGACAAGTTCCTTAAAGAGGGCGACCGCGAGGAGCTTATAAAGCGCAACGGCTCAAAGGCAGGCGACGTTATTTACTTCATCGCAGACACCGCTCAGGAGGCTCCCAAGCTTGCCGGTCAGATCCGCACCGAGGTTGCCAACCGCCTGAACCTTATCGACAAGAGCCGCTTTGAAATGTGCTTCATCGTGGACTTCCCGATGTTTGAGCGCGACGACGACGGCAAGATCATCTTCACCCACAACCCGTTCTCAATGCCGCAGGGCGGTCTTGACGCGCTTAATAATCAGGATCCTGAAACGATCCTCGCTTATCAGTATGACATCGTATGCAACGGCGTTGAGCTTTCCTCGGGCGCTGTGCGCAACCACGACATCGAGATCATGAAGAAAGCCTTTGACATGGCTGGCTACACCGAGGACGACCTCAAGGCCAAGTTCTCGGCGCTCTACAACGCGTTCCAGTACGGCGCTCCGCCTCACGCGGGCATGGCTCCCGGCGTTGACAGAATGATTATGCTCCTTACAGAGGAGGAGAACATCCGCGAGGTAATCGCCTTCCCGATGAACTCCAACGCTCAGGACGTGCTCCTCGGCTCTCCGGGTGAAGTCACCGAGCAGCAGCTCAGAGAGGTTCATATCAAGCTGAGATAAATGCTTGGAATAATCAATTTAACCCATGTGCTCATTTGAGCATGTGGGTTTGTTTTTTTGCAAACAGCTTGTAAGTCAGGAAAGGTTGTGGTATGATAAAGTTGAGAAATATTTATGCATGGAGGGATAGTATGCAGGCGTTAAAATGCGATTTGTGCGGAGGCGGGCTGATTATTGACGACAGCCGCGAGTTTGCCGTTTGTGAGTTTTGCGCCACAAAATATATGGCGAGTACCTTACGGCAAAAAATACAAGAGATTAAAGGAACTGTCAGTATTGAAGGCGAAGTAGCCGTTCGGCAGGCCGATTTTGTAATAAGAGCCGGGGTTCTTGAGAAATACAACGGAAGCGACGTAAAAATTGCAATCCCGAAAAATGTTACGATAATCGGCGCAGGAGCTTTTGAAGATTGCAAGGGCCCTGACAGCGTAACAGAAATTGACAACCGCGCTTTTTGTAACTGTGTTAAGCTCAAAAAAGTTGTTTTGCCAAAATCACTTCAGACTATAGGCAACTACGCTTTTGCGGGGTGTGAATCACTTGGAAGCATTGATATACCAAACAGCGTGACCGATATAGGCAACGGCGCGTTTAAAAATTGTCGTAGTCTTTTAAGCGTTTCCGGAAATTACATGAAGTTTGTTGATGATTTTGACGATATATTTTTCGGTTCTCGTTTTTTGGAAAACTATTCTGATTTGACGCGTCGGCGCAGAGCAGATGATCTGTGCCAATACTGCGGAGGAACATTTAAGGGGTTATTCTCAAAAACATGCACCAAATGCGGAAGAACAAAAGATTATTAATGAAATAAAAAATCTTCCCTATAGCTTGGCATTTTCAGGCTATAGGGATATTTTTTCATCTTTTATTTTTCTATTGAAACCTTTTCCGAAATAGTGTATAATATTATGGATAGTTTATAAAATTAACTTTTAGAAGGTGAAGCTATGGTAACAAGAGAAGATGTTGAAAACATTGCGCTGCTTTCCAAGCTGTTTGTGCCCGAGGAGGAGCTTGACGGACTTACAAAGTCAATGCAGGAAATAATCGACTTTGCCGACGCGATAAATAACGCGCCGACAAGCGCCGAGGGCTTTGACAACATCAACAATCTGTCAAACGTTTTCCGTGAGGACGAGGTTATTTCGTCCTATCCCTCTTCGGAAATTCTTAAAAACGCGCCCGAACAGGCGGAAGACCACTTTTTAGTCAGAAACAGGGAGTGAGGTGCGCTATGGGATCTATTGCTAAAATACACGATATGCTTACGGCTAAGCAGGTTTCCTGCGCTGAGCTTACAAAAAGCTATCTTGAGGAAATCGAAAAATCAAACGGCGCGCTCAACGCTTACGTCTGCGTAACTCCAGACGAGGCGCTTAAAGTTGCCGAAGCGGTCGATAAAAAAATCGCCGCGGGGCAGGAGATAGGCATGCTTGAGGGCGTGCCCATGACGCTCAAGGACAACATGTCCACCAAGGGTATTGAAACCACCTGCTGCTCAAAGATCCTCACGGGCTACAAGCCGATTTACGACGCTGCGGTCTGGGAGCTTCTTAAAGAGCAGAACGCCGTTATGCTTGGCAAGACCAACATGGACGAGTTCGCTATGGGCTCATCGTGTGAGAACTCTTACTTCGGCGGCGCCATGAACCCCTTTGACGTCAATCATGTCGCGGGCGGCAGCTCGGGCGGCGTTGCGAGCGCTGTCGGCGGAAACATCGCGGCTTACGGCTTAGGCTCCGATACGGGCGGCTCAATCCGTCAGCCCGCGTCATTCTGCGGCGTTGTCGGTTTAAAGCCCACATACGGCGCTGTTTCGCGTTACGGCCTGATCGCTTACGCAAGCTCGCTTGACCAGATCGGCCCCATCACAAAGAGCGTTGAGGACGCTTCAATTGTGTTCGACGCCATTTCAAAGCCCGACAGGCGCGACTCAACCTGCCTCGGCTCAAAGGGCGGCGAGACTTACTCCAGGCTTAATAACGACATCAAGGGCATGAAAATCGGCATCGCGCGCGAATACCTTGACGGTGTGCGCGACGACGTTAAGGAAGCCGTGCTTGAGGCGGCAAAGGTTTATGAATCTTTAGGCGCCGAGATCGTCTACTTTGACTTGCCGATCCTAAAATTTGCCCTGCCTGTTTACTATATCATCGCCTGCGCCGAGGCTTCATCAAACCTCGGCCGTTACGACGGTATCCGCTACGGCTACAAGACCGAGCATTACACGGGCACTCACGACATGATCTGCCGCACCCGCAGCGAGGGCTTCGGCGAGGAGGTCAAGCGCAGGATCCTGCTCGGCACCTATGTTCTGTCGGCGGGCTACTACGACGCTTACTACAAAAAGGCTACCGATCTGCGCGGAACTATCATCAAGGCGTTTAACGACGCGTTTGTAAACTGCGACGTTATTCTCGCGCCCACCGTGCCGATGACCGCTTTTGAAAAAGGCCACGCCACGTCTGACCCGATTGAAACATATCTTACCGACATCTGCACCGTTCCCGTAAATATCGCGGGGCTCCCCGGTGTGTCGATTCCCTGCGGATTCAACCAAAAGGGTATGCCCATCGGCATGCAGCTTATCGGCAGAAGCTTCGGCGAGGCTCAGATCCTTAACGCCGCTTACAAGTACCAGCAGGCGGCTCCCGAAAAATTCATTGATACAAAGTGGGGTGTTAAGCTGTGAAATACGAATTAGTTTCGGGTTTTGAAACCCACATCGAGTTATCTACAAAGACAAAGATTTTCTGCGGCTGCACCACTCAGTTCGGCGGCGAGCCGAATACCCACTGCTGTCCTGTATGTATCGGTCTGCCGGGTACTTTGCCAGTCCTCAACCGCGAGGTTGTGCGCTTCGCGATTAAGGCGGGGCTTGCGGTTCACGGCAAAATCGCCGAGGTCGCAAAGATGGACAGAAAGAACTACTGCTATCCCGATTTGGCTAAGGCTTATCAGATAAGCCAGCTTTACGCTCCGCTGATTATCGGCGGCTATATCGAGCTTTCAAACGGCAGAAAAATCCGCCTCCACCACATCCACATCGAGGAGGACGCCGGAAAGCTGATTCATCAGCACGGCGACACCTATGTCGACTATAACCGCGGCGGCGTTCCGCTTATTGAAATCGTTTCCGAGCCCGACATCCGCTCAATTGACGAGGCTAAGGAATATGTTGAAAAGCTTCAGCAGGTTATGCGCTGGGTCGGAATCTCCGACTGCAAAATGCAGGAGGGCTCAATGCGCTGCGACGTTAATATCTCGGTTCGCCCCGAGGGGACTGAAGCGTTCGGCACGCGCACCGAAATCAAGAACATGAACTCAATCACCAACATCGCCCGCGCTATGGAATACGAGTACGAGCGTCAGGTCGATTTGATTGAAAGCGGCGGCAAGGTCGTTCAGGAAACCCTGCGCTTTGACGACGCGAGCGGCACTACCTCCTCAATGAGAAGCAAGGAGGACGCTCACGACTACCGCTATTTCCGCGATCCCGATTTGGTAACAATCAATATCGCGCGCGACGAGGTTGAGGCTCTCAAGGCCGAAATGCCCGAGCTGCCCGCAGATAAATTCGAGCGCTATGTCGACGATTACGACATTCCCGAAAAGGACGCGGCTCTGCTTACAAAGTACCGCAATATAAGCGAGTATTTTGACAAGGCTATCGACGGCGTTAAGTCGCCCAAGACCGTAAGCAACTTTATTATCGGCCAGATTTTCCGCAGAGTTGAAACCGAGGCGGATAAGGAAATCTTTGACGTAGCGACCTCGCCCGAACAGCTAAACGAGCTTGTAAAGCTGCTTGACAGCGGCAAAATCCGCAATAATCTCGCCAAGTCAACGCTTGAAAAAATGCTTGACAGCGGCAAGGGCGCGCTTGAGTTCATAAGCGAGAGCGACATGGGCGGAATTGACGAAAACGCGCTTCTTGAGCTGTGCAAGGCGGCTGTTGAGGGCAACCCCAAGGCAGTTGAGGACTTCAAAAACGGCAAGGAAAAGGCTATCAAGGCGCTTGTCGGCAACGTAATGAAGAACAGCCGGGGCAAGGCGGACGCTATGGCTGCCGAGGCTAAAATCAAGGAGCTTATAGGATAAAATAATCATTTAATGGAGGACACGGCATGAAACGTACTCGCAGGCTTGTTGGAATTTTTCTCACACTCAGCATGGCGGTAGGACTGATTGCCGTGTCGGTTTTTCAGGTATCCGCAATGCAGATATTTGTGCGCACTCTGACGGGTAAAACCGTGACGCTTGAGGTTGAATCCTCTGATCAACATCCAAAAGGAGAGCACGCTGCATCTGGTGCTTCGGCTGCGCCAAGGTGACGTCAACGGCGACGGACAGTTGACGATCGACGACATCACGCTTTTGCAGCGGTATTTTGCCGAATACCTCAAAGAGGACGGCTCGCCGCTTGTTTCGGAGAGCGGCTTAGAGCGCGCCGACGCGAATAGCGACGGCAGGCTTGACATTCGCGACGTGTTGAATATACAAAGATATATAGCTGAGGCTGAATAAACCATAAAACTAAAGCCTCCCCCGCTACTTGTAGCGGGGGAGGCTTTTTTATGACCTGTCGATAATAAACTCATTTATTATTTTGCCTTTATCAAGCACTTGAAGATAATGATTGATTTGGTCGCATACATACTCAAATTGCTGATTGATTTCTTTGCTAGTAAAACGCAAAACTGAAATTCCGAAACGGTTTAGGACTTCGGTACGATTTATGTCATACTTATAATTCTCGCCTTCGTAATGCTGTATACCGTCAATTTCTATGGCAATTTTTTTGCTTGCACAATAAAAATCCAGTATATAATTACCTATAATTTTTTGTCTTACAAATTTATGAGGATGATTACGCAAAAAACGTACCATAAATGGTTTTCTTCTTTTGTTGCGTTTTTTCGCAAATTTCGAGCACGGCAGGTTAATTCTCTATTATACTTTATTATTCATTTAGTTATTCTTTTCGGGTCAACATACACCGTTTTATTCTTGACGTAAATCACCATTCCGGGTTTCGCGCCCGCGGGCTTGCTTACGTTTTTTACCAAGGTGTAGTCGACGGGGACGTTGGTGCTTTCCCTTGCCTTGCTGTGGTAGGCGGCGAGGCGCGCAGCCTCAATAATCGAGGCATCACTTGCGGGCTTGCCGTCGCAGCGGATTATCACATGTGACCCGTGAATGTCCTTAGTGTGGAGCCACATGTCGGTTTTAGCGGCGGTTTTTAATGTCAGCTTGTCGTTTTGGCGGTTGTTTCTGCCGACAAGAATAGTAAAGCCGTCGGATGATTTGAATTCCTTTGGAGGAAGCTGCGACAGCTTTGGCTGCTTGCCCTTAGGACGGCGCAGATAGCCCTGCTCGGTCAGCTCCTCGCGGATCTGGCTGAGCTCACGCTCGGTTTCTGCGCGGCTTAGGCTGTCGGCTACGGATTCAAGATACGAAAGCTCCGCTTTGCTTTTTTCTATCTGCTCGGTCAATACCGTTTCGGCGGTTTTGGCTTTTTGGTAATCCTTGTAGTACTTCTGGGCGTTGGCGGCAGGCGAAATTGCGGGGTTAAGTTTGATTTTTACAACCGCGTTATTTTCGTCGTAGAAGTTTTCGACCTCCGCCTCAGTCGCTCCGCGCTCAATGCGGTAGAGGTTGGCATGAAGCAGGTCGCCGGAAATCCTGAGCTGCTCGCGGTTGCCGCACTGAGCAAGTTCCGTACGCTGCTTGTTGATTTTGCGCGCCGTGCGGTCAATTAAATTGTTAAGCAGCTTGTTGAGGCTGTGGGATTTAACGCGCATTCTCTCGCGTGAGTCGCGCTCCTCGTAAAATTCGTCAACCGTCGCCGAGCAGCCGGTTGTGGGCTTTACCTCGGCGTAGCCGCCGTACTGCGTAATCGGCATAAACGAGAAGTCCATCGGCCTGTCGTCCTCGCGGTAAACTATGCAGGGCTCGCCCTCGCAGCTTTCGGTTTTGGCTTTGAACTCACCAAGTACGTTGATAAGCTTATCGTAATACACGCCCTGCAGGCGGTTGGTAACGCCCTCGCCGACGCGGTACTCAAGCTCGCGCGCAACAATGGGGGATATGCCCTGAATCACGTTCATCAGCGCCTTTGACAGCGGCATTTCGCCCGGTAGATTCTGCGCGGAAAGGGCGATTTGCTCAGGCGTCGATTCCAGAATATTGTGCTTATCCTGAGCGTCGGGCAGCTCGTAGCGGATATTCGGCAGCACAAAACGGCGGCTGCTCACGGTCAGGTCAACGCGTTTTAAGGCGTCGATAATAGTGTTCGTATCGCGGTTAATGACAATTATGTTGCTGTACATGCCCATTATCTCGCAGACGACGGTCAGCGTTTCAAGGTCGCCGAGCTCGTTTATACACTCAAAATCAAGGAACAGCACGCGGTCGCAGCCGAGCTGGCGCACGGCTGTAAGCTTGCCGCCGCCCAGACGTTTGCGCAGAAGCATACAGAACATCGGGGGCTGAGCGGGGTTTTCGGGCGTATTAACGCAGAAATTAACGCGCGGCGAATTAGCTCTTGCAGACAGCAGGAGCTTCTTCATGCCTTCATAATTACGCAGCACGATAACAAGCTCATCGCGGTTGGGCTGGTATATTTGATTTACACGCGCTCCGAGCGCCTCTTTTTCTATTTCGTTTTTAATATGTCGTAAAAAAATTCCGTCTAAAGCCATTGTAACCTCTAAATATGTGCGTTTATGTCGTTAAATTACTCTGCCGTTATCGCGAGTTATGACGCGCCGTTATGCCGAGCTTTCCAATAAACCGATTTATATAAAGGCGCGCCGGATGCAACGTCACGTTGTCCGCGTGGCGGCTATTTGTGATACTTACCGTTGGTTGCTATTTCAAACGCGCGGTAAATTTGCTCGGATAAAATAACCCTCGCCATCTGGTGGGGGAATGTCATGCGGCTCATCGAAAGCCTCAGATCAGCGCGGCTTTTTACTTCATCGCTCAAACCGTAGCTGCCGCCTATGATGAAGTCTACCGTACTTTTGCCGATAACCGCCGCGTTAGTGAGCGTTTTTGATAGCTCCTCGCTGGAGATAAGCTTGCCCTCGATGCACATCGCGGCAATGTAATCCGAGGGCGAGATCTTTTGTAATATCCTTTTGCCCTCGGCAAGCAGCACCTCGTCTATCTGAGCTTGGTTCGGCGCGTTGCTCTTTATGCGTTCCTCGGCAAGCTCAATTATCTGAAACTT
>OMYD01000043.1 GCA_900315195.1 uncultured Eubacteriales bacterium
CCTCCCCCGCAGCAAGCAGCGGCGGAGGCTTTTGCTTGTCCACGCACTAACCGCTAACTACTACAATCACTTGTATTAACGGAGGCTTTCTCGCGGGAATTTAGTGTTTGTATATCGCAAACATCTAATTCGCGTACTGCCCTCCCGTGGCAACGGGCGGCGCGGCATATCTCGCGGGAACGTGACGTTCCATCCAACGCCGCCTTTATAGAACAATGCTATAATACAGACGTTTCTGCAACGGCGTGTCATATCTCGCGGGAATTTAGTGTTTGTATATCGCAAACATCTAATTCGCGTACTGCCCTGTCGTGGCAACGACCGTCACGCTTGCGCGACAAAGCGCCCTGCCGGAGCAGAGCGCCTTTTACTTTTATGTTTACTTTTTCTCGGTAAGGAGCTTATTTAGCTCCTCCATAAAGGTGTTGATGTCCTTAAACTGGCGGTAAACCGAAGCGAAGCGGACATAAGAGACCTCGTCCACCTTTTTGATTTCCTCCATAGCGAGCTCTCCTATCTGAGCGGTTGTTATCTCACGCTCGAGCGCGCTCTGAATTTTGGTTTCAATGGTGTTAACCATTGACTCTATTTGCTGGATCGACACGGGACGCTTTTCGCACGCCCTTAAAATGCCCGCGGTCAGCTTGTTGCGGTCGAAAACCTCGCGGGATTTGTCGCGCTTAACGACGATAATCGGCACGGTTTCGATAATTTCATGGGTAGTAAAGCGCTTTCCGCAGCCCAGACACTCTCTGCGGCGGCGGATTCTCTCGCCGTCGTCAGCCGAACGCGAGTCGATTACCTTGCTTTCCTCAAAGCTGCAATAAGGGCATTTCACAGTCAATCACCTCAAATTATTCTATAAAATAATTATATCATAGAATTATACAGAAAACAAGAACTATTTATTTACAATGTTGTAAGCGTTTTAAGCTGATAGTGTTTAGGGTTTAGTGATTAGAAAAACCAATAAACACCATCCGCCAATCACAAATCACTAACCACTAACCACTAAAAATTCCTGTACCTCTTAACGTCACGGTTCTTTTTCATTCTGCTGCGGTGAACCTTTGCGGCTACGAAGTAAATCAGCGCTACAAGCACTATAACGCCTACAATAATCAAAAACCAGTAGGAGCGGAAAATTGCGCCGACGGCGTCCAGAAACGCCTTGAATCCGCTGTATTCAACCGCCTCTGACGGATTCAGGTCAACGGTTTCTACAAGCTGCTTCTCGCCCGTTTTTGGGTCTACATAGTATACGGAAGCGGTACCCACCACATCGTCTTTTTTAAGCGGAGCCTTTAAGTCCTCTTTCACGTCGGTTTCCACCACAACGTTTTCGGGCGACAGGTTGCTTGGCATTATTGTAGTGATGTTCTTGGCGGGAACAAGCGTTACCTTTTTGCTGTTCATGGATGAGCCTACCTCAGCCTCGCAAATCGGCGTTTCGGTCGATTTAAGAGTAGTCAGCTCAAGACTTGTAAGGCACCATCGGAAAAGCGCGGCGGCGTCGGTAAAGGTGAAGTACTCCTCCTGAACGCCCTCCTCATACGGAGCGCCCAGCAGAACCAGCATATAAGACTGACCGTCGGCAGACGCGGTTGTAACAAGACATCTGCCCGCCTGGTCGGTGGTGCCGGTCTTGATTCCCTTGGCGTAGGTGTAGTAATACTCGCTGTTGCCGTCTATCAGCAGGTTTGTTGTGCGCAGGGCGGTATCGTCGCCCTCGCAGGTATAGCTGACTGTGTTTGAAATTTTCCGGAAGTTCGGCAGTGTGAGCGCGTGGTTTGTAATCTTGACCAAATCGCGCGCCGTGGTGTAGTGGTTTTTGTTGTGAAGACCGTCGGGGTTTTCAAAATGGGTGTTCTCGCACCCGAGCTCATCGGCCTTGGCGTTCATTTTGTCGACGAATTTCTTAATATCGCCGTTGCCGATATAATCGGCAAGCACCATGGCGGCGTCGTTGCCCGAAGGTACCATAAGGCTGTAGAGCAGGTCGATAACCTTTACCTTTTCGCCGATGTGGTCGGAGAGGAACGCCGTGGAGCTGCCCGTGCCTTTAAGCTTGTCGAGCACCTTTTTCTTAACCTCGATGCGAGTATTGTCGACGTCCTCGATGTTTTCGTAGGCAATTATATATGTCATTATTTTTGTTGTTGAGGCGGGATACATTTTTTTGTCGGCGTCCTTTTCGTACACCGTCTGGCCGTTGTCCATGCTGACAAGCAAAACAGACTTGGACTTTGGCTTTACGTCAGTAGGAAAACTGACGGCTCCCGCGCCGCACACCGACGCGCTGACAATAACTGTAAGCGTCATAAAAACGGCAAGCAGTTTTGCTGCGATTTTCTTCATTGGCGTTATCTCCTAATTCATTGTATTTTGTCCCCCGCGCGAAAACAGGCGGTCGATTTCCGCCTTCAAAAGCCTGAGCTCATCGTTTCGCAGGTCTTTATATGTGAAAATTATATCATCGGCTATTTTTTGCGACAGCTCAAGGCTTTTTGTGTCGGCAAAGTCGGCAATCGACATCTGCGGCAGTCCGTGCTGACGCTCGCCGAAAAAGTCGCCGGGGCCGCGCATTTTCAAGTCCTCGTCGGCAATTTTAAAGCCGTCGTTTGTGCCGCACATTACGCGCAGACGCTCAACGGTGTCGGGGCTGCGCCTGTCGCTTATCAGGACGCAGTAGGACTGGAACTTTCCCCTGCCCACTCTGCCGCGGAGCTGGTGAAGCTGCGACAGCCCGAAGCGCTCGGCGTTTTCAATCACCATTACCGAGGCGTTCGGCACGTCTACGCCGACCTCAATAACGGTTGTAGCCACCAGAAGCGAGTATTTATTGGCGGCGAAGTCGGACATGATCCGCTCCTTTTCATCGTTTTTTGTTTTGCCGTGAACCACCGCAACGGGAATATCGGCAAAGCTGTTAAGCATAAGCCCGGCGGCGTACTCCTCGGCAGAGGCAACATCGCCCGACTCGCCCTCCTCAATAAGCGGACATACTATAAAAGCCTGTCTGCCCTGAGCGATTTCGCTTTTGATGAAGTTATAGATTTTAGGTCTGTCCGCCGCGCCCCTGAGCACGGTTTTTACGGGCTTTCTCGACGGAGGCAGCTCGTCGATTATCGAAATATCGAGGTCGCCGAAGATGATAAGCCCCAGCGTGCGCGGAATGGGCGTTGCGCTCATAACCATTAAATGAGGGTTTTCGCCCTTATTGAGAAGCGCCGCGCGCTGAGCTACTCCGAAGCGGTGCTGCTCGTCGGTTACGGCAAGGCCGAGGCTGTGAAACTCGGTTTTTTCGGTAATTAGGGCGTGGGTGCCGATTACAAGGTCGATTTCGCCCCCGGCAAGCAAGGCTCTGACGCGCTTTTTCTCGCTCTCTTTAAGCGAGCCCGTAAGCAGCTCAACTTTGAGCCCCGTGTTTTCAAGAAGCTTTGACAGGTTTTCAAAGTGCTGCCTCGCAAGGATTTCGGTAGGCGCCATAAACGCCGCCTGAAAGCCGTTTTTCGCAACGGTATAGCACAGCGAGGCGGCAACGGCGGTCTTGCCCGAGCCTACGTCGCCCTGAATGAGGCGGTTCATCGGCGCGGAGTTTTTGGTGATATCCGCAACGCAGTCGCCCACAGCCCGCTTTTGAGCGCCCGTCAGCTCAAACGGCAGCAGCGACTCAAACTCCATGGAAAAGTCCTTTGAGATTTTCACGCCGCTCATGCCGCGGCTGTGCCCCCTCAGGCTTCTCATTCCGAGATTCAGCACAAGCAGCTCCTCGGTTACAAGGCGCTTCCGCGCGGATTCAAGCGCCTCGCGGGTCTTTGGAAAATGCACGTCCCAAAGCGCCTGCTTCAGGCCGCAAAGGCCGTATTTTTTACGGATAACCTCGGGTATGGGGTCGTTTACAGTCTCGGGCAAAAATGTCAGCGACTGCTCGACCGCCGAGGAAATGCTTTTGCCCGGCAGCCCCGCGGTGGTGCGGTAGACAGGGTGGATCGACGCGCCCTTCTGCACGGGGGCAAAGGCAGGAGACAGCATCTGAGCGCCGTAGCCGTCGACGGTTATTTTTCCGAAGAAGAAATATTCTCCCCCGTAAGCCAGCATTCGGCTGATGTAGCGGTTGTTGAACCACACAAGCTTAATAGCGCCCGTATCGTCGCAGACCGTCGCCTTTGAAAGCACTCGCCCGCCCGGAAGCAAAGCGTCGGACACAGGCTTGCCCAAAACGGCGCGGATACAGTAGGTGCCGCCCTCAAGCAGATTTTCAATTTTTTCTACGGAAGTCCAGTCCTCATAAGCGCGGGGATAAAAGTTTAATAATTCTCCTACAGAATTAACCCCGAGCTTTGCGAAAAGCTCCGCCCGTTTTTCGCCGACGCCCTTTAAATCGGTAATCGGCATTTTGTATAAAGATGGCATTTTAGTTTTTAGTTTTTAGAATTTAGTTTTTAGTAGGTAGTGAGTTAATGCGGAATTAAGCCTCCCTTTATAAGGGAGGTGGCGCGGCATTTATGCCGTGACGGAGGATTTAGCCTCCCTTTATTCCCGCGAATTATAAAGCGCCGTTGCAGAAGCGTTTCTGTTATTGCAGCTTTACCAAAGGCGCGCTTCCTGCCGCGTTGCGGCCGCGCCGTATGCAACGTCACGTTGCCTAATTAAACATAAAGGGTTCAGCCTAAACCGAACCCTATTGTATATAATTGCAATAAATAAAACTGTTGAACCCGCGATATTAAATGCGCCGGTCGCGTGACGCGAGGGACATGACGCGAATCAAAAGTTTGCAATTAACAAACCTTTTGTTCCCGCGAGTTAAGTTGCGCCGTTGCAGAAACCTTAATAATATAGCAAGTTCACCATAGGCGCGCCGGATGGAACGTCACGTTCCTATTCTACGCTTAAAATGAAGTAGTAAATCGGCTG
The DNA here is from genome assembly GCA_900315195.1 of uncultured Eubacteriales bacterium. Lineage (GTDB taxonomy): Bacteria > Bacillota > Clostridia > Oscillospirales > Acutalibacteraceae > Ruminococcoides. Next base: position 4,921 of record OMYD01000043.1, read on the forward strand.
GTCGCCCTTGATAAGCGAGATATCTGCGCGCGAGCCGAACTTGTCGCGCAGCTCCTCATACGCCTTGTTGGCGTCCTCCTCGCTTACGTCCTCGCCGTAAATGATGGTGATAAACGAGGTGTCGCGGTGAACCATGTCCTTGCTGAGCTTAACCAGCGCCTTTACAGCGCTTTTCTCGGTGATGGTCAGCTTGCCGTTCTGGAGCGCGATTATGTCGCCCTCTTTGATTTTCTTGCCGCCGAACTCGCTGTTGCGGGCAGCGAAGGTGACAAGACCCGTGCCTACGCCGTGAGCCGCGTCAAGCATAAGCTGAGCGTTGCTTTCGGCAGAAATCTCGGGGTCAAAGTTGAGCATAGCCGTCATACCCTGGGGGATTGTGCGTGTGGGAACGATAATTACCTTTCTGTCGGTAACAAGCGGAATAACCTGCTCGGCCGCGAGAATGATGTTTTTGTTGTTGGGAAGCACGATAACGTTCTTCGCGGGAGTACCCAGAACAGCCTCAAGAATGTCGTCGGTGCTGGGGTTCATGCTCTGGCCGCCCGAAACAACGTTGTTGCAGCCCAGATCCTTAAAGAGGTTCTTCATGCCCTCGCCCGCGGCAACGGCTACAAAGCCGAATTTCTCGGTGGGCTCGGCAAAAGCAAAGGTCTCTTTCTTTTTCTTTTTTGATGATTTTTTATTGTTCTTTTTAGCGTTCTTGTGCTGCTCCTTCATGTTTTCAACTTTAACGGCAAGCAGATCGCCGTAGAGCAGTCCCTTTTCCAAAACAACGTTAGGTGTTTCGGTGTGAACGTGGATTTTGATGATTTCCTCGTCGTTTACCATTACGACGCAGTCGCCGATAGTCTGGAGGAAAGAGCGCAGGTCGTCGGGCTCAAGTGTGCATTCGGGGTTTCTGCCTACGATGATCTCGGTGCAGTAGGTGAACTCGATATCGTCGTCAAACTCAGCCGCGGCGCTGTCAAAGCTTTCGAGAGTGAGCGCCTGGGTTTCCTCATACTCAACTATCTCGCCGTCTTTTATGCAGCAGAGCATACCCTCAAAGATTGAGCACAGGCCTTTGCCGCCCGCGTCAACAACGCCCGCCTTTTTAAGAACGGGGAGCAGCTCGGGAGTAATAGCCAAAGCCTCGTTTGCCTTGTCGGTAATTGCCTGCCAGACATAGAGTGTGTCGGAATTTTCACGCGAAGCCTCGAGTCCTGCCTCGTAAGCCATTCTGGCAACCGTGAGGATTGTGCCCTCGGTAGGCTTTGCGACCGCCTTATACGCGGCGTCAACGCCGATTCCCAGCGCAGCTGCGATATTTTTGCCGTTGACTTCTTCCATGTCCCTAAGCCCCTGAGCAAAGCCGCGAAACAGAATGGAGGTGATAACGCCCGAGTTGCCTCTAGCGCCTCTGAGCATTGACTTCGCGGCGATTTCGGCTACCTCGCCCGCTGTTTCGCCGTCGTATTCCTCCAACGCCTTGGCTGCCGCCATGATGGTCATTGACATGTTTGTACCTGTGTCGCCGTCGGGGACAGGGAAAATGTTGAGATCATTGATGTGATTTTTCTGCACGCTGATATTATGAGCGCCGGAAATAATCGCGTTCCTTAAAACCTCTCCGTTAATCATGAAAGCACATCCTTTTATCCATATGATATGTTACCATTCCTTATTATACAGGGTTTTTCGCGCGATTTCAATAGTTTATTAAGAAAAAGTTGACTATTCAATGTATTGAAAAAAAAATTATCTACTCCACGCGCAAACTTTCGGCTGTTTTGCACTTTCCCGTATTGTCGTCGATGTCAAAAAGAGCGCCCTCAAGCCTGCATTCGCCGTCGGCAAGGTCAAACCGCGCGGGCAGCTTTGTTTTGAATTTGTTGATGATGATTTCGGTTTTAACGCCCAGAACCGAATGGATGGTTCCCGTCATGCCCAGGTCGGTGATATAGCCCGTGCCGTTCGGCAGCACCTGAGCGTCCGAGGTCTGGACATGCGTATGAGTGCCGAAAACCGCGCTGACTTTGCCGTCGAGGTAATAGCCCATTGCGCGCTTTTCGCTTGTTGCCTCGGCGTGAAAATCAACCAGAATTATCCTGCCCTCAGCCAAAGCAAGAGCGCGGTCGATAACGTCAAAAGCGCAGTCGAGCCCGTTTTCGAGGTACATATTGCCCATGAGGTTGATGACTGTTACAATCCGCCTGCCCGTGTCGATATTGATAACCCCGTGACCGGGAGCGGCGCCGTCGGGAAAGTTGGCCGGGCGCGCTATAAACGGGTTGCTGTCGAGGAGCTCAAAGACCTCCTTGCGGCGGAAGGCGTGATTGCCCAGAGTGATCGCGTCAACGCCGCTGTCGAACAGATAATTCGCGGCAACAGGCGTGATTCCGTTGCCGTCGGCGGAGTTCTCGCCGTTGCATATTACCAGGTCAATGCCCTTTACCTTTTTAAGGACGGGCAGCTTTGAGCGAAGAAAGCGGCACCCGACACTGCCCACTACATCGCCGATACAAAATATTCTCATTATCAGTATTCCTTTTTTCTGCTTTTTTAAAATTATACTATTCCTGAACCGTGAAATCAACACTTTCAGCGATATTCTCGTTGAAAACATAGCGCGCGCTGCAGGTAAAGCCGTCCTTGGTTTCGTTGGAAGTAAATTTCTTCGAAACAAGTCTTGAGCCGCCCTTTTCAAATACCTCAAACAGCATAAGCTCCTTTTTGAATATTTCCTGAGCGGCCTTTTTGCCGCAGCTTACATTCTCGCTTGTCAGCTCGCGCTCGGTCTCGGTAACAAACCCCAGCGGAAGGTCTACTCCGTTCAGGTTTAAGCTGTCGTTGCTTTGGGTGTAGACCGCCGAGTCAAACGAGCGGAAGCTCAGTGAGCACGGAAGCCGCGCTCCCAAAATGCTTAGCTGCCGCCGCTCAATTTTATTTTCTGTTATAGAATTATAATTGATAATTTTCGGGAGTCTTAATTCCTTTTCGGAAATAACATCAGCCAGCACCTCGCCCTTGGCGCGGACATAGCGAACCGTGTTCTGCTTTGTAAGGTTCACGCCGCTTACAAGCAGGTCGCCCTTTGCCACGCCGCTGCCGATTTTTACCCGGGCTATTCCCTCGCCCGCGGTTATTTTAGTTATTACGCCGTCGGCGCTCGCCTTCAGGTTGCATGGCGAGGTGTTCTCGATCTCCGGTTTTTCGATTTTTTCTTTGACCTCAACATTTATATGACTTCCGAGAATATTGACGCTGAGCCAGCCGATTTTATCGACCTTCAGCAATATGTCGCGCTTTGCCTGCCCCGTATCTACGGCTTGCCTGTACGCGCCCACGCGAACCCCGCTGTCGGCAAGCAGGCTTCTCAGGGAGGTTTCGCTGACCTGCTTTTCGCCTATAATGTCGATTGTCCAGATAAAATTTGAAAGGAAAATAAGCAGAGCAACGCCTAAAGCCGCGCCTATGGGAATACCGATTCTGGGTTTAAAGCGCGAAAAGATAAACGGCAGGCCGCGCTTGGCGGTGATTTCAGACCGCACGCCCGCTTTTTTTGCTATGGGGCGGATTTGGCGGTAGTCGCCCACCGACATAATTCCCTCAATTCCATTTGAGGCAGGCCGCGCGTCCCAGATATTTATTCCGCGCTGAGCCGAAAGATTAAGAAAGCGCTCGGGCGATTTGCCTGTAACCTTAAAGCCGACGCTGCCCTTAAAAAACCGAATGAACTCCAGAATCATAAACTCACCTCACGATAAAAATTCTATTTTAGAAATAAAGCCGCTTATTTCAACGCAAGAGCCTGAAATACAGCGCAGCCTGAGCCCTCTGCCGCCGAATGACACAACCATTCTGCCCGTACTGACTTTAATGCTCTCGCTCTCGTAAAGCAGGATCCCCGTTGAGCCCTCGATAGTCACAAGTCGGTTTCCCGTCATCTCAATAAGCGGAGCCGAGCCGAACTCAAGGCGCGGCGATACCGGTTTTTCTTTTGCCAAATTTCTCACCTCAATAATATTTATTCCGCTTTCCTCATAGATATTATTGGTGGTGTTTTGTGACTCACAAATTTTTTACCGCGGCAAAATGCCTGTCGCTTATGCTTTGCTGCGTGCTGCTGACGGTATTTTCACAGGGCAGCCGCGAGGGCGCCGCAAACGGAATAAAACTGAGCCTTAACGTGCTTGTGCCGTCGCTTTTCCCGTTTATGGCGGTTACAAATCTTTTTGCTCAGACGGGGCTTTGCCAAAGGCTTGGCAGGCCGCTTAACAAAACCACTAAAAAGCTGTTCGGGCTAAGCGGAGCCGCGGCGCCCGTAATACTTATGAGCCTTATAGGAGGTTACCCCGTGGGCGCGGGCGGAATAGCTCAGCTTCGCAGGCAAAACGCCCTAAGCGACGCCGAGGCTGAGCAGGCGTCGCTGTTCGCGGTGTGCGCGGGCCCGGGGTTTGTAATCAGCTTTGTGGGGGCGGGGCTTTACGGCAGCAGCGATATCGGGTTTATAATATTTGCCGCTCAGGTGATGTCTGTTCTGCTGACGGCGCCGCTTGCGAGGTTATTTCGGCGCAAAGGGGGTTATTGTTCTAATAAAGAATTATTAACTCCTTTTCTCCCCTTTTCCCGGGCGCTGGTAAGCTCGGTTTATTCGGCGGCAAAAAGCATGCTTATTATCTGCGCGTTTGTACTTATTTTTTCGGCTTTTTCGGGAATGATGTTTCAAATGCTGCCCGGCTCGGTTTTTGTGACGTCGGCCTCGGCAATGCTTGAGGTCAGCTCGGGGGTTGTAAACCTCACTCAGGGGTACCCGATCGAAGCCGTCGCGTTTTTAATCGGCTTCGGCGGGCTTTGCGTTCACTTCCAAATTTTTGCCGCGCTCGGAGAGGTGCGTGTAAGCAAGAATTTATTTTTCCTATTCAGAATTATTCAGGGCTTGCTGACGGCGGCGCTGACTCATGCGGGGCTCAGGCTGCTGCCGCGGAAAGCGGCGGTGTTTTCTACCTCGCACGTTGACAGCGCGGCGATATTCGGCGGCAGCGTGCTCTCGGGCGCGGTACTTATCGGCGTTACGATTTGCTTTTTGGCGTCGGTAAAACAGGCAATAAAAAAACAATAATATTCAGGAGGTATTTTATGTGCGGAATAGCAGGATGGATGGAAAAGGAAAGCATTATGGCGGACAGGAGCCAAACGCTTAAAGCGATGTCGGAGACCCTTGAAAGGCGCGGCCCCGACGAAAACGGTATCTACATCAACGGCGACACGGCGCTGATTCACCGCCGCCTTGTGGTAATCGACCGCGAAAACGGCAAACAGCCGATGTCCGCGCGCCACGGCGACGCTACTTATGTTATCGTATATAACGGCGAGCTTTACAACAGCTCAGCACTCCGCGAGGAGCTGCGCGCCGACGGCTTTCACTTCCGGGGCCACAGCGACACCGAGGTCGTGCTGAAAACCTTTATAAAATACGGCACGCGCTGCGGCGAAAAGCTCAACGGTATTTTCGCGTTCGCGGTTTTCAACACCAGCGACCGAAGCCTTTTTCTGTGCCGCGACAAAATCGGAGTAAAGCCGCTGTTTTACTGCGAATACAAGGACGGCTTGATCTTCGGCTCGGAAATAAAAGCCCTGCTTGCAAGCGGAATTGTAAAGCCGCAGATCGACGAGCAGGGGCTTTACGAAATCTTCTTTCTGGGACCTGCCCGCACCCCGGGCTGCGGCGTTTACAAGAATGTTTTCGAGCTTAACCCCGGCGAATGCGCGACCTACAAAAACGGCAGGCTGACGCGCAGAACATACTTTTCGATCGAGGCTCACGAGCACACCGACGACGAGGCTCAGACCATTGAAAAAACCCGCGAGCTGCTGACCGACGCCGTGGAGCGTCAGCTTATAAGCGATGTGCCGCTGTGCATGCTGCTGTCGGGAGGGCTTGACAGCAGCGTTATCGTCAAGGTCGCCTCGCTGTACAACCGCGCCCACAAGCTGGGCAGGCCAAATACCTACTCGGTTGAATATATTGACAACGCCAAGTATTTTTCAAAAAGCAAGTTTCAGCCCACGCGCGACTACGAGTATATTAAGCTTATGTCCAGGGACGCGGGCACGCGCCACAGTGAAATTTTGCTCGACAACAAGCTGCTGGCCGACGCGCTTTACGACAGCGTAGAGGCGCGCGATCTGCCGGGTTATGTGGACGTCGACGCGTCGCTGCTGCTGTTTTGCCGTGAGATAAAAAAGGACTTTACCGTCGCGCTGTCGGGCGAGTGCGCCGACGAGCTTTTCGGCGGGTATCCCTGGTACTTCAACCGCGAGCGGCTTTTTGAGGACTGCTTTCCGTGGTCGCGCAGCCAGAAGGTGCGCCGCATGATTTTAAAGGACGGCGTGCTGAAAAACGGCGAGGAGTATGTGCGCCAAAGGTACCTCGACACGCTCAACGCCGCGCCTAAGCTGCACAGTGACACCGTTGAGGACGCCCGAATGCGCGAGATGTTCTTCCTGAATTTTTACTGGTTCATGCAGTGTTTGCTTGAGCGAAAGGACAGGTGCTCGATGGCGTGCGGACTTGAGGTAAGGGTGCCGTTCTGCGACTACCGAATTGTTGAGTACGCTTACAACATGCCGTGGAAGCTGAAGGCGCTGGGCGGCAGAGAAAAGGGCATTGTGCGCAAGGCGTTTGAGGGTATTCTGCCCGATGAGATCGCGTGGCGCAAAAAAAGCCCCTACCCCAAAACGCACAACCCGATTTACTTTAAGGAGTGTGCCGAAAGGGTAAGGTTAATTCTCAATAAGAAAAATAATCTGACGGAAATGCTGAACATCAAAGCCGTTGAGCGTATAATCGAAAACCCCGACAGCATTACCGAGCCGTGGTACGGCCAGCTAATGAAGGCTCCGCAGATTTTGGCGTATATTGTTGAGCTTGATTACTGGTTTGAGAAATACAAGGTTGAAATTGTCGCCTGAGTATGCTATTATATAGAAAAATCCGCGGAATAATATCCGCAAACTCAGGATGATTTATGAACCGAAAGACGTTTGAATGGTGCGTGCGGTTTTTCAGCGAGAACCTCGCCGCACGTTATACACTGCACTTTATTTACAAAATACTGCCGCTGACCTTGTTTATCGCCTACCCATCTCTTCTGGTGTATGCGTTCTTCTGGCAGCGCCAGAACATAAGAATGCTTACAATCGTGCCGCTTGGGGTGTTTATAGCCATTACAATAATGCGCTATATCGTCAACGAGCAGCGCCCCTATGAGCGCTACGGAAAGCCGTCGGTGTTCAACAAGACCACCAAGGGCAAAAGCTTTCCCAGCCGCCACACCGCAAGCGCGTTTATTATAGCGATGGCGTTTATGTACGAAAGCACGCCGCTTGGAATAGCCGCGATGGTGATTTCGCTATTGATAGAAATTTCGCGGATTCTGTCGGGCGCGCACTATATCCACGACGTTGTGGCGGGCATGGCGTTCAGCGTTATTGCCGGTTATGTGTTTTTCTTTCTGATATGAAAAAGCTGTCCTAACTTTTGTTAAGACAGCTTTTTTAATACTTAGTATATAGTGATTAGTATTACCTAAACAAAGCGTGAAACGACACCGCGCCTGTTGCCGCAAGAATAATCGCGACAAATACAGGGATAATGTAAAAAAGCAGCTGCGCCCTTGCCCATGTTTTAAGCGACCTGCATCTCGGCGAGCCCAGCGCCCACACAAGCAGCGCTATAAAACCGACAACCGGGATAAATGAAATCAAAATCCTTACAAACCAGCCGCCTGTTGAGAGCTGGTCGCCGCCGTATGTCTGATAACCGCAATTAGGACATCTCATATAAAAAACCTCTTTTTATTATTTTATTATTACAGCCTGCTTGTGCAGAAGATTATAGCACGGTTCAAAGATGTTTATTTCAAATTCCCTTACATCGCCGTGAAGCGGGTCGGCAACCCATACGGAGCTGTCGCTGTATCCTACAAGCACCATGCAGTGCTCGGGCGAAATCCAAGTATACTCCTGCCCGTCTGCTTCCCATCGGTCGCTGATATATCCGTTACGGCAGTTTTGAGTACCCCATACTATGACGGGTATATCATTGTCGATATACTCAAACAGAGAGTCAAGCTTTTTGCCCGATATATCTTCAGCTTTAAGCGACGAGTCTTTTTCCTCAAGAATTCTGTTTGCCGCTTTTACAATTACCGGCGCGTAACAGCCCAATGAGTCATCGTCGCGCGGGTCGCCCTCAAACGCGTCAAAATAGCTTACGGCGCCCGCCTCTCCCTTATCGAGATATTTGTCGGCTATTTCACACTTGTCGATATTGATTTCGCGGTAGTGAAGGACCATTGCGAGGGATGTTACCTCGCACCCCGTAGGAAGCTCGGGATACTGGGATACAGCGGAAAAAGAAATCCGCTTTTTCGGAGCCGGTGCTTCGCTTTTGTCGGGAGCGCACCCCGAAAGCACAGCAATCAACACAAAAAGCGCTGCCAGAATCTTTTTCATTTTTCACCGCCGTTTTCTGTCTGAATCAATCATTCTCCAATCAGCTTTACCGCCGTGTACGCGTGCTTTACCGCGGGTAAAAACTTTTCAAGCACATCGCTCATTTTAAGCTTCAGGCTTGAGGTGTTTACGCACGGGTGACAGCCGAGAAATTCATCCTTTAGCAAATCGTCGTCAATCAGCAGGGTAACGGCGTTTTCGCTGTCGTTCATAAGCCCCATAACGCTAACGGCGCCGGGGTGGATATCAAGATACTCAACCATGCTGTCTTCCCCCGCGAAGCTCAGCCTTGCCGAATTTATCTGCGCGCTGAGCTCCTTTGTTTTAAAGGGCTTGCCCGCAGGCATAAGCAGAAGATAAAACTTGGTTTTCTGGCGGTTGCAAAGGAAAAGATTTTTGCACATTTCTATTCCCAGCACCTCGTCAATCGCCTTGCACGCCTCCATTGTCTCGGCGCGCTCGTGGTCAACGCGCTGATACTCAACGCCCAGGCTGCCGAGAAAATCATATACCCTAATTTCACGCGGCTGTCTGCCGTTTGGCTGAGGTCTGCCGTTTTTAAGTTCCATTTCAAATCACCTTTTATTTCCTTTTTAGAAATTTATACACAAATTTGCGCTCCGTTACAAAGCTCATAAAGAATAGAAATACATCGGTCAGAACCTTTGCTCCGGCGGCTCCCGTTCCGAGTGAACATAACCCCCACACAATAAGCGTATTGAGCGCCAGCACGGCCGCCGCAAGCGCGAAGTAGCGCTGCGCCGAAAGCCTTGTATCGGTTTTGTGTCTGCGGTCGCTGAGCTTCAGCGCCGTAAAATTGAGCGGAGCGGCTACAAGCCTTGCGGCGATATTCGCCCAAACAACGGGCAGTCCTAAGCAATGCAGCGCAATAAAAAGCGCCACGTCAAGCGCGAAGCTGAAAAATGACAGCGCCGAAAACTTAACAAGCTGCCAATATATATTTATTGAATCGCGTATCACCTTAAAGTGCGAGGTGCTGTTGCCGTCCTCATAAACCGTGTTTATCGTGACCTCCTCGATCGGAGAGTTGCAGCGCGCCCAAAGCAGCAGCACGTTCATCTCATATTCATACCTGCTGCCCTTTACTCCCAGCATAAACGGAACCATGCGGTCGCCAAACCCTCGCAGGCCCGTCTGGGTGTCGCCCAGCAGCTTGCCCGCCGCAAACAAAAAAGCAATTCTTGTGTACAGATTTCCGAACCAGTTTCGTGTTGGCATGTCGCGGCTTATTCGCGCTCCCAGAACCAGCGAGTCGGGATTTTTTTCGGCGGCGTCGGTTACGCTGAGAATATCGGGAACCTTATGCTGGCCGTCCGCGTCGGCGGTGACTATAATATAAGGGGGCTCCCACCGCCTTGAAATATACTCAATGCCGCGCTTTAGCGCCCTTCCCTTTCCGCCGTTTTTCTCACAGCGGAGCACATCGGCGTATTTCCCTGATTCATCAAAAACACTTTGAAAGCTCTCGCCGCTGCCGTCGTCGACAATAACAACGCGCAGCCCGTTTTCGCTGAGCTTTCGGGCGAGGTCTGTCAGCTTTTCTTCGGGTTTATATGCAGGTATAAGAACAATTTTTTCCATGACAAACCCCTCTCTTATAGTGAACAGTGAATGTGAATAATGAATAATTTCGGTCGCGCAGACAGGTCGGCTGTGCCGTAAAGCTTATTGCCCGACCGCATTTATAATTAATATATCACAAATAATGTATAATTACAAGATTATTCCAAACAGCAAAAATCACCGACGGAAAACCGCCGGTGACTTAATGCTTTTATGCTTTTATGCTTTTGATTATTTGAGGCTGTTCTGAATTGCAACAGCAACGGCAACGGTAGCGCCAACCATGGGGTTGTTGCCCATGCCGAGGAAGCCCATCATCTCAACGTGAGCGGGAACAGAAGATGAGCCCGCGAACTGAGCGTCGGAATGCATACGGCCCATTGTGTCGGTCATGCCGTAAGAAGCGGGACCCGCAGCCATGTTGTCGGGATGCAGGGTTCTGCCTGTGCCGCCGCCCGAAGCAACGGAGAAGTACTTCTTGCCCTGCTCGTTGCACTCTTTCTTATAAGTGCCCGCAACGGGGTGCTGGAAGCGGGTGGGGTTGGTGGAGTTACCTGTGATGGAAACGTCAACGCCCTCCTTGTGCATGATAGCAACGCCCTCGCGAACGTCGTCGGCGCCGTAGCAGCGAACGTTAGCGCGCTCGCCGTCGGAGTAAGCTGTTTCCTTAACGATGGTAAGCTCGCCCGAATAGTAGTCAAACTTGGTCTGAACATAGGTAAAGCCGTTGATTCTTGAAATAATCTGAGCGGCGTCCTTGCCGAGACCGTTGAGGATTACGCGCAGGGGCTGCTGACGAACCTTGTTTGCGTTTCTTACGATACCGATAGCGCCCTCAGCGGCAGCGAATGACTCGTGGCCGGCAAGGAATGCGAAGCACTTGGTGTCGTTTGAAAGGAGCATTGCGGCGAGGTTGCCGTGGCCGATACCAACCTTGCGGTTTTCGGCAACGGAGCCGTCGATGCAGAAGCTCTGGAGGCCGATACCGATGTATCTTGCGGCCTCTTCGGCGTTCTTGGCGCCTGCTTTAAGCGCGATAGCCGCGCCTACGCAGTATGCCCAGCATACGTTCTCGAAGCAGATGGGCTGAATGCCCTTAGCGATTTCATAGGGGTCAAAACCTGCAGCCTTGCAGATTTCACGGCTCTCCTCTACAGACGCGATACCGTACTGAGCGAGAACGCCGTTGATTTTTTCAATTCTTCTGTCGTAGTTTTCAAATAAACTCATGCTGCACACCTCCTTATTCGTGACGCGGGTCAATGTACTTGGCAGCGTTGTCAAACTGACCGTAGTGACCCTTTGCCTTTTCAAGCGCATCGTTTGCGTCCATGCCGCCCTTGATGAAGTCCATCATCTTGCCAAGGCTTACAAACTCGTAACCGATGATTTCATCGTCCTTGTTGAGAGCGATGCGTGTGCAGTAGCCCTCTGTCATCTCAAGATAACGGGGACCCTTTTCCTTGGTGGCAAACATTGTGCCTACCTGTGAGCGGAGACCCTTGCCCAGGTCCTCAAGAGAAGCGCCGACGAGCAGACCGCCCTCGGAGAACGCGGACTGTGTTCTGCCGTAAACGATTTGCAGGAACAGCTCTCTCATAGCTGTGTTGATAGCGTCGCAAACCAGGTCGGTGTTGAGCGCCTCAAGAAGTGTTTTTCCTATAAGGATCTCGGAAGCCATAGCGGCCGAGTGAGTCATTCCCGAGCAGCCGATGGTCTCAACCAACGCTTCCTCGATAATGCCGTTCTTCACGTTGAGTGTCAGCTTGCATGCGCCCTGCTGAGGTGCGCACCAGCCGATGCCGTGTGTGAAACCCGAAATATCCTTGATTTCTTTCGCCTGGACCCAATTGCCCTCCTCGGGGATAGGAGCAGGACCGTGATACGCGCCCTTAGCTACAGGACACATATTGGTGACTTCTGCTGTGTAATACATAAGCGATTCCTCCTTATTCTAAAACTGTAAATTACAGTCCTATGTAGTTTTATTATAGTCGAAATGACAGAAAACGTCAAGCCTTAAATCGAGATTATATGAACATTTCGTCCAAAATTTCAGCCGCCTGTCTGCAAAGCAGAGCGCACGGGCGCTTATGGTAGTACTGCTCTGTCCGCTTCTCGGGCACGCCGCCTTTTTCGGTGTCAACGCCGCTTAAAAGCTCGCGGCAGATGATTGAGTCGTTTTGCTCCTTAAAGCGTTTAGCAAACTCCCGCACACGCGCGTAGTGCGCCTTTTTGGCTTCAAAATCCTTAGGGTCGCTGTAGCCCTTTATAAGCCCCAGCACCATTGACGCGCCGCTTACCGCCCCGCAGACTTCTCTCATTCGCCCAAGCCCGCCGCCGAAGGAGGAAGCGAGCTTTGCCGCCGTTTCGCGCTCAATGCCCGTTACGTCCTCAAACGCGCACAGCACCGACTGAGCGCAGTTGTAGCCCTCTAAAAACAGCTTTTCAGCCTTTTCTCCGTGATTCATATATTGTCACCGTCCTTTGCGCCTATTATACGGCATTGCCGCGAAAAAGTCCATACGTCGTTATAAAAACATGCGCCGCGCCGTATGCTTATCTGGACAAAAACGGCTTTCTTTGATATAATTAAAATATTATAATAAAACAGGACTGATACGGAAATGAAACTAAGTGAATTAGCCATCGGGCAAACCGCGCGGATCACCTCGGTGGGCGGCGACGGCAGCCTGAGGCAGCATTTTCTTGATATGGGCGTAATTCCCGACGCCGAGGTAAAAACCGTAAAGCTCGCGCCTCTGGGGGATCCTATCCAGCTGAGCATTCACGGCTATGAGCTGACGCTGCGCCTTGACGACGCGAAAAAAATTGAGGTTGATCAGCTTCCTCCGAAGCTTAAACCCGAATATCAAAAGAAGAAATCCTCGCACCATCCGGGTCTGGGCGAGAGCGGCAAGTTTCACCCCAAGGGCAGCGGCAATCCGCTTCCCGATGGCGAGACGCTTACCTACGCGCTTGTCGGCAACCAAAACAGCGGCAAAACAACGCTGTTTAATCAGCTTACCGGCTCAAACCAGCACGTCGGCAACTTTCCCGGCGTGACGGTCGACAGAAAGGACGGCGTTATAAAAGGCCACAAAAATACCCTTGTAACCGATTTGCCCGGAATTTACTCGATGTCGCCTTACAGCAGCGAGGAGATTGTCTCGCGCAGCTTTGTGCTGAACGAAAAGCCGAAGGCGATAATAAACTGCGTTGACGCCACAAATATAGAGCGCAACCTCTACCTTACGATGCAGCTTCTGGAGCTTGACATTCCGACAGTCGTGGCGCTAAATATCATGGATGAGCTGACGGCAAACGGCGGCTCGGTCGACATCAACACCCTTGAGGAGCTTTTGGGCGTGCCCGTTGTGCCGATTTCCGCGGCTAAAAATCAGGGCGTAGACGAGCTTGTAAAGCACGCCATACATATCGCCCACTATCAGGAAAAGCCTTTTCGTCAGGACTTTTGCCTGCCCGACGAAAAGGGCGGCGCGGTTCACCGCTGCCTTCACGCGGTAAGGCACCTAATTGAGGACAAGGCGCTTGCCGCCGACATTCCGCTGCACTTCGCGGCGAGCAAGGTCGTTGAGGGCGACGAGCGGATTCTTAACGCGCTGAAGCTTGAGAGCAGCGAGCAGGAAATGCTTGAACACATAATAAAGCAAATGGAAAAGGAGCGCGGGCTTGACCGCAACGCCGCCATTGCCGACATGCGGTTCTCATTCATCAAAAAAGTCTGCGCCCACACCGTTACAAAACCGCGTGAGAGCCGCGAGCACCGCCGAAGCACTAAAATCGACAGGGTTCTCACAGGCAGGTTCACGGCGATTCCGTTCTTCATTTTAATAATGGCGGCAATTTTCTGGCTGACGTTTGACGTTATAGGCGGCAACCTGCAAAACCTTATGCAAACGGGGCTTGACAACCTTACCGAGGTGATAAATAACGGGCTTGAAAACGCCGAAGTCAACCCTATAATAACGGGGCTTTTAACCGAGGGCATTTTGGCGGGACTTGGAAGCGTGCTGAGCTTTTTGCCGATAATAGTTGTGCTGTTTTTGTTCCTGTCAATCCTCGAGGACAGCGGATACTTGGCGCGCGTGGCGTTCTTTATGGATAAGCTGCTGCGCAAAATCGGCCTTTCGGGGCGCAGCATAGTGCCGATGCTCATCGGCTTCGGCTGCACCGTTCCCGCGGTTATGTCGACGCGCACGCTGCCCAGTGAGCGCGACCGAAAAATGACGATACTGCTCACCCCGTTTATGAGCTGCTCGGCAAAGCTGCCGATATACGCGTTTTTTGTGGCGGCGTTCTTCCCCGGCAAAAGCTGGCTTGTTATAACTCTGCTTTACCTGCTTGGAATCGTGATAGGTATTTTAATAGCGCTGCTTTATAAAAAGACTTTGTTCAGGGGCGAGGCGGTTCCGTTTGTAATGGAGCTTCCGAACTACCGCCTGCCCGGAGCCAAAAACGTAACCCATCTTCTGTGGGAAAAGGCTAAGGACTTTTTGCAGCGCGCCTTTACGGTAATATTTATCTCGACGATCATTGTCTGGTTCCTGCAGCATTTCAACTTCCGGTTCAACATGGTCGACAATTCGCAGGACAGCATATTGGCGCAGCTCGCGGGCTTTATCGCCCCCGTTTTTGCCCCTGTGGGTATGGGCGACTGGAAGATCATAACCGCGCTCATCAGCGGCTTTATGGCAAAGGAGAGCGTTGTGTCGAGCATGGAAATCCTCTACCCGGGCGGTATCGCGGGCGCGATTTCCTCGGCTACCGCCATTTCGATTCTTGTTTTCAGCCTGCTTTACACCCCGTGCGTGGCGGCGATCGCCTCGGTTAAGCGCGAGCTCGGCGTGCGCTGGGCAGCAGGCGTTATAGTCTGGCAGTGCGTAATTGCCTACGCCGCCGCGGGGATTGCGGCGTGCGTGTGTATGCTGTGCGGCGTTTAGGAGGACGATATGAACCTTGTTGAAATCCTTCTGACGGTTTTTATTGCCGCTGCCGTAATTGCGGCTGTCGCGGCGATTATAGTCAGAAAGAAAAAGGGCAAGGGCTGCTCATGCGGCTGCTCGGGCTGCCCTCACCGATCCGACTGCGAAAACCGAAAATGAAAAACATAAACATCGCTGACAACTGAACAAAAACTCTGAACTGAAAAGCACCTCCCGCGGCAGAACAAACGCTGTCGCGGGAGGTTTTTTGTAGTTTTATCAAAAAGCAGAAAGCAAGAGCTTCCCTGCTTTCTGCGATTTTCTTAATATTTTTCCGCGGCTCAGGTCATCTCACGGTGCAGCTTCGCGAATTTTGAGGATTTGCTGTCAAGGAATCTGAATGATTCCTCGGTGGGAATGTCGTTTTTGCCCGATTCGATATAATTGCGAAGAACGCCTGTAAGAACAAACGGGCGGATAAAAGTGGAATGAAGAACAGACCAAATTATTACACCCAAAATTGCCGCGACAACAAGAGAAAGGTTTGCGGGATTTGTAAGGAATTCGGGAACATCCGTTTCAAGTCTTACGCCCGCCTCGGCGATTTCATTCGCTAGTGTTTGGAAAGCACCCGGAATCAAAAGGAAGATACCGTACGAAATGCCAAAGAACGCTCCGCCGATAACGATGAACGATACAATACCGATTCCAAAGATTCTGCCCAGATTTTTAGCCAGTGTTTTTCCGTGCTTAAAGAAAATAACGGCTCCTTCACAGGTTGCCTTGGCAGCGCCCTGATCCTCACGATAAAACACCCAGCCCAGGCAGCAGTCGCAAAGATACGCTATTATAACCTGAATGATTGCGGAAATAGCAGAGCCGATTGTGTTTCCGGTGTCGCCGCCAACCGCGTTTCCGATGTTGGTAATGAGCTTTCCTATCTGATTGAAAATCCCCTTAATAACACGGGTCACGGCAAAATAAGCGGCTACGGTTTTAAAGCGCCTTTTTACCACAGCCTTTCCTTCCTGATACACATTATCGGGAAGCTGCCCCTCAGCCACACCCTTGGTCATCATTGCGATCTGTCCGGCTTTAAGCGCGTAGGAAATAAAATGTGAGATCAAAGCAACCGCGATGATTCCTAACACCAATCCTATTACAAGCCCGATAAGACCCATGCCTGTTGTTTTGTCAATGATAATAAATCCAAGAACACAAAATGCCGCCAAAATCACAATCGACAAAAAATCGACGATAAGCTTTCTGATTGAAAATGTCAGCGTCTTTTTGTAAATTTCTTTATTTGTCATATTTCACTCCTGTTTATCCGCGCTTTCACTCCCCCGCTGTACTCGGAGCGGTGAATGCGCATATATTTTTTATTGCGTCTATTATAACACATTCACATGTATTGCGCAACCGGAACCTTTGAGATTTTGAGCACTGCCGTAATCCTCATCGCCTCATTGGAAAGCCCGGTCATTTTCAGATGAACCTCAGAGCCAGCAATTACCTCTTGCCGGCTGTTCATATATTTCAAAAATTCCTGTGTAGTCACCTAATCACCCCTCTTTACCATTATTATATATCGCGCTTTAATAAATTACAAATACTTATATCGAATAGTTTGTTATGCTTTACAGGCATAGTTAAATATGCTATGATAATAACGAGGTGAGAATAATGGAGCTGAGAGTATTGGGGTATTTTTTGGCGGTGGCAAGGGAAGGAAGTATCTCAGGCGCGGCAAACGTCTTGCACCTGAGCCAGCCAACGCTGTCAAGGCAGCTAAAGGATATGGAGGACGAGCTCGGCAAACAGCTTTTTATAAGGGGAAGTAAGAAAATCGAGCTGACCGATGAGGGCAGAATATTAAAAAACCGCGCCGAGGAGATAATCGCGCTCGTTGAGAAAACCGAGAATGAAATCAGCGTGTCGGACGAGCATATCTCCGGCGACGTTTTCATCGGCGCGGGCGAGACAGTCGGCGTGCGTTATCTGACAAAAGCCGCAAAACGTGTGCGCGACGTCTACCCCGACATCCGCTTTCACATCATCAGCGGCGACAGAACAGACGTTGCCGAAAGGCTCGACAGCGGTCTGGTGGATTTCGGTCTGGTGTTCGGCAGCGTGGACGAAACGAAGTACGAGTCAATTCAAATCCCCAACAGCGACGTTTGGGGAGTGCTTATGCGGCGTGACTGTCCTCTCGCTGAAAAGCCGGAGATTGCGCCGAAGGATCTATATACCCTGCCGTTGATTGTTTCGCGTCAGGCGGACAAAACGGGCGTTGTAAAAAGGCTGCTCGGCAGAAGCGGCGATAACCTGAACATCGTCGCCACCTGCAACCTTATCTTCAACGGCGCGCTTATGGTGCAGGACGGCTTGGGTTACGCGCTGTGCCTTGAAAGCATTATTAACCCTTCTCAGAACAGCGAGCTGTGCTTTATACCTCTGACAAACGCGCTCATCGAAGAAATGCATGTGATCTGGAAAAAGGACAACGTGTTCTCCAAAGCGGCAAAAGTGTTTGTTGAAGAATTCCAATCTTGAACACAATGTTTTTTATTTTAAAGTAACAGGAGCAGATGAACAATTCACCTGCTCCTGATTTTTTATAATATCACGCTTATTCTCTGACCCGGGTAAATTATCGGGTCTGCCATCAAATACACAGTCAGGCGCACAATAATTTAACCGCCCGGGCTTTCACCATGCATCTTTGCCCGTTCGGGGGCGATGCCAATTGGAATTATTTGATTATAGTATAAATTATTATCATGCTTTATGTCTGCGAAGCAACACAATCAGGTAAATGATCAGCAGAACAAGCGCCGCTGAAACACCGGAAATATATGACACAGTCCGGTTTAAACTAAAACCCTCCTGCGCCATTAAAATATAGGTTATACTTACCGCTGTCATAAACGCAGCAGGAAATGCTGTAAGCAATGAGCCAAAGCGGTACCTGCCCTTTTTCAGAAGATAAGCCGTTGCGACCCAAAGCGCGATCATCGCGAGAGTCTGGTTGCTCCACGAGAAGTAGCGCCAGATCGTCTGGAATCCGTTATCATAGACAATGGCGAACCATGTCAGCAGACCGCCGACAGCGAGCAGCGGAATGGTAATCAGCAAACGGTTTTTGATTTTCTTCTGATTCAGCTTGAAGGTCTCGGCAAGGATCAGTCTTGCGCTTCTGAAAGCGGTGTCGCCCGAGGTAATCGGGCAAACGATGACGCCCGCAACAGCTAAAACGCCGCCAAACACGCCAAGTACGCCTGTCGAAATCTCATAGACCACATTTGACGCGCCGTTCGCGAGAGCCTCATTGAGCAGCTGCGTCGTGCCGTAAAAGGACACGCCTGCCGCCGCCCAAACCAGAGCGATAACGGATTCACTAATCATCGCGCCGTAAAAGATCTTTCTGCCTTACTTTTCGGATTTAATGCACTTAGCGATCATAGGAGATTGCGTCGCGTGAAAGCCCGAAACCGCGCCGCAGGCAACAGTGATGAACATATACGGCCAGATAGGCGTGCCGTCGGGGTGCAGGTTTTGAAGCGAGATTTCGGGAATGGTATATTTACCGCCCGAAAAGATAATACCGCCGATGACCGCAGCCGCCATCACGATCAGAAGCACACCGAAAATCGGATAAAGTTTTCCGATCAGCTTGTCGATCGGCAGCAGTGTCGCCAAAAGATAATACACAAGTATAACAACAGCCCAGAAGGTGCCGTTCATCCAGTCGGGTGTTAGTCTGTCAAGCAGCCCAGCCGGACTGGTGACGAATACTGTTCCGCACAAAACGAGCAGTACGACTGAAAATACGCGCATTATCCATTTTGCGACCTTGCCAAGATAGGTTCCCGACAATTCCGCGATCGACGCGCCCTCATGGCGGGAGCTTATCATACCGCTCATATAGTCGTGTACCGCGCCGCCCAGAATCGAACCGAACACGATCCACAGGAACACAACCGGTCCGAACACAGCGCCCATCAACGCACCAAATATCGGTCCGGTTCCGGCAATATTCAAAAGCTGCACCAAAAAAGCCTTCCATGTTTTCATTGGCACACAGTCAACGCCGTCGTTTATCGCGATAGCAGGCGTAAGCCTGTCGTCCGGCGCAAAAATTTTTTCTGTTACTTTGCCGTAGATCAAATAACCAATGATCAATACGGCAAAGGAAATCAATAATGAGATCACTTTTAGTCACTTCCTGAAAGTAGGGGGTTAAAAAATTAGACTCATCGCTTTATTCACAATTAAGCGT
Organism: uncultured Eubacteriales bacterium; assembly: GCA_900315195.1. Lineage (GTDB taxonomy): Bacteria > Bacillota > Clostridia > Oscillospirales > Acutalibacteraceae > Ruminococcoides. Next base: position 24,232 of record OMYD01000043.1, read on the forward strand.
AACGGATACTATCCTGCGGAAGCCGCCTCTCTCGTCTGTCGCGCCGCTGCGCCCATTTCGATATCGAGAAAGGCAACAAAACGATATATTCCGTTATCGTGCCCGGTTTTCTATTATATTCTATAATAAACTACCGAAATACGTCAAGAGGATATTTTAAAAAGCGGAACACAAACAAGGCATTGCCTTTAAAAAATAAGCGAAACTTTTGTAATAATCATTTTTCCAACTCCATCTTTATTATGATTTTTAAGGCACAAAAAAGCGCCAACCGTTTCTTTTACAAAACCGTTGGCTCAGAAAGATAAACAAAAAGCCGACTTTCAAATCAGCTACAAAATAAGAAAACTCGCTGCAAGTATTGGCATCTCCCTATTTTCACACCCCGTCGCCGGAGCACTATTTTCGGCACCACAGAGCTTAACTTCCGTGTTCGGTATGGGAACGGGTGGACCCTCTGCGTCATCGACACCAATTTAATTGTAGCGAGTTTTCTTTTGGCTCCCCCAACTGGGCTCGAACCAGTGACATCATGATTAACAGTCATGCGCTCTACCGACTGAGCTATGGAGGAATATTTGCAAGCTTGGCTTGCTTTGTGTTGGCATCTCCCTATTTTCACACCCCGTCGCCAGAGCACTATTTTCGGCACCACTGAGCTTAACTTCTGTGTTCGGTATGGGAACAGGTGGACCCTCAAATTGAATATAACAAACCATAATGGCTCGTTCTAAAAAGAAATGGTGACTCGTGCGGGAATCGACCAAATGCTTCGCATTTGATGGCTCGCATCACAGATGCTCACCGCTTTGCGCTGAAAACAGTTCACCGAACTGTTTTCTTAACGCGCAAACCCTCTCGGGTTCGATTCCGAAAACTTGAAGTCTTATTTAAACGATTTCATTATAATCGAAGTAAAGTCATTCTGGTGACTCGTGCGGGAATCGAACCCGCGTTGCCGGCGTGAGAGGCCGGAGTCTTAACCGCTTGACCAACGAGCCGTTTATTTGACAAAGGGCTCGCTATGAGCCCCTTGTCGTTCTGGTGCACCATCAGGGGCTCGAACCCGGGACACCCTGATTAAGAGTCAGGTGCTCTACCAACTGAGCTAATGGTGCATTTTTGTACTTTAAAGTACCTTCAAAACTGAATAAAAAGCAGGTAGTGAGTAAGTATTAAATACTGACTGACCAAAGAGTGTGGATTTATTTACATCGTACCACTGTCACGCTTCACTCGCTTCGCTTATCCGTCAATAACTTCCACTTGTCTAATCTGTTTTGTCGCTTATCGCGACTTCACAGCTTAGTCCTCGCCGATCGTTATTGCCGGGCTCAGCGGTTCAGCGCTTCTTGTCACGCTTCACTCGCTTCGCTTATCCGTCAATAACTTCCACTCGTCTAATCTGTTTCGTCGCTTATCGCGACTTCACAGCTTAGTCCTCGCCGGTCGTTATTGCCGGGCTCAGCGGTTCAGCGCTTCTTATTATGGTCAAGCCCTCGACCTATTAGTACTGCCAAGCTGAACATGTCACCATGCTTACACACGCAGCCTATCAACCTCGTAGTCT
>OMYD01000054.1 GCA_900315195.1 uncultured Eubacteriales bacterium
GCTATCCTCCCGAGGACGTCCGCGGCTTCATTCTTCATAAGGGAAACTGCTGTAAATGCTGCGGTTGTTGGAAGGTTTACGGTAATGAAGAAAAAGCCCAGTACGCGTTTGCCAAGTATAAAAAAATGCTCCGACATCTATTATTCCAAATGGCTTCAAGGCACGCCGATCAATAAATTAGTAGTAAAAAAGGCAGCGTGACGCTGCACCCAAGCTCGCCTTTGGAACAGTCTGTTATGCAGAAAGCAACAGCAACGGCGTGGTCTGAACAAAAAATTATTCCAACTACAGAAAGGACAGAATGATTATGAGTAACATAGCAATCGTTTATTGGAGCGCAACAGGCAACACCGAAGCAATGGCAGACGCCGTTAAAGCGGGCGCGCAGGAAGCCGGCGCTGATGTAAGTGTGTTCGCCGCTTCTGAGTTTTCCGCCGATATGGTCACGGATTTTGACGCGATAGCGTTCGGCTGCCCTGCAATGGGTGACGAGGTTTTGGAGGAGGATGAATTTCAGCCGATGTTCGATGCGGTTTTACCCTCACTTTCCGGCAAGAAGGTCGCACTTTTCGGCTCTTACGGCTGGGGCGACGGTCAGTGGATGCGCGACTGGCAGGAAGCATGCCAAAACGCGGGTGTATCCCTTGCCTGCGAGTGCGTGATCGCCAACGACTCTCCCGATGATGAAGCGGTTGCCGCTTGCAAGAATCTCGGAGCAGCGTTGGTATAAACTTAGCCTTCCTGAATGTTTGGTTGAGCAACCGGTCAAAACGCGTGAATGATGATTTCCCAAAAAACACATTGTCAGAAGCGCGAATTGATTGTCGGCTCAGCCGACCCAATTTCATAATTTTGCACCTGCGCTCGCTGAAAAGCGGGCGCTTCTGCGCAAGGAGTAAGGAATATGATAAAGACAACTTTAACAATCGACGGAATGATGTGCTCTATGTGCGAGAGCCACGTCAACGACACGATCCGCAGGAGCTTCAAAGTTAAAAAGGTCAGCTCATCACACAAAAAAGGCATTACCGAAATCATCAGCAAAAGTTCACTTGATGAAACAGCGCTCAAAGATGCTGTAGGCAAGACGGGATATAAGGTGCTCGATATTCAGACAGCGCTTTATGAGAAAAAACATTTTTTCTCTTGACAGCCGGTTTCACTTGTGCTATAATCAGATTAACATATGAACATATATTCATATATCCATATACTTGTTCCTGCTGAGGAGGTATATGCAGTAAAAAAGAGTTTACCAATAATAACCCAAGTTGCATGGAGGTAATCATGGCTATAGTTGAATTTGACAATGTAACAAGAATCTACACAAGCGGCGAGTACGAATTAAAGGCGCTCGATAAGGTCAGCTTTATGCTCGACGAGAGTAAGTTTGTCGTTATCCTCGGACCGTCGGGCGCGGGTAAGAGTACGCTGCTCAATCTGTTAGGCGGACTTGACAGCCCCAACGAGGGCAAGATCACCGTAAACGGCAAGGATATTTCCACGCTCAGCGATAACGAGCTTGCCGATTACCGCGCGGCGACGGTCGGTTTTGTGTTCCAGTTTTACAACCTGATCCCCACGCTGACGGTTTACGAGAACGTGCAGCTTGTGTCGCAGATCGCGCCAGACGCGCTTGACGCAAAACAAATGATAGCGGAGGTGGGACTCGCAGATCACCTGCACAATTTCCCGGTTGAGCTTTCGGGCGGAGAGCAGCAGCGCGTTTCAATCGCCAGAGCGCTTGCAAAGAATCCAAAGATCCTGCTATGTGACGAGCCGACGGGCGCGCTCGATTCCGAAACAGGCGTAATGGTGCTCAAGCTCCTGCTCAAAATGGCGAAAAGCTACGGCAAAACCATTGTCATCGTCACTCACAACCAGAGCATCGCAAGGATGGCTGACGTGGTGATCCGCGTTAAAAACGGAAAAATACGCTCGATCTATGAACAGGAGAATCCCATGAGCGCGGACGAGGTGGAATGGTAATGCTGACACGAAAACTGCTGAGAACCGCGTGGAGCTACAAGGCGCAGTTTATCTCAATGATTTTGATGATCACGCTCGGCATGGGAATGTTTCTCGGCTTCAATATGGAGTGGAAAACGATTGAGGTCGACACCTTCAAATTCTTTGACGAAACGCACTATGCCGACTACCGGCTTTATTCCGAAAAAGGCTTTACCGGGGACGACATCAAGAAAATCGCTGATATTGACGGCGTTGACGCGGCGACGCGCTATTTTACCCAAAACATAGATATTAAAGGCGAAAAGAATAAAAGCCTCGCGCTCGACGTAAGCGAAAACTACACGGTTTCCACCTTTACGGTCATGGACGGCGAGGCTTACGATGAAAACGGCGACGGCTTCTGGCTGAGCGATAAATTCGCCGCCGCGAATGATTACAAAATCGGCGACAGCTTAACGCTTGAATTTCAGGGAATTGAGATTTCCGGCAAAATCGTCGGTCTGATAAAGGCCGGCGAGCACATGATCTGCGTCGCCGACAAAAACCAGATGATGCCCGACTACAATACCTTCGGCTTTGCGTACATCTCCCCAAAAAAGCTGCGCGAGTCCCTCGGTGATGATAAATATACGCAGATCAATCTTATTTCCGATACAGAAAAATCAGAACTGGAAGGACAGGTCAAGGACGCGCTCGGCAGGACGATCATGGTAACGCCCAAGGACGATAATGTTGTCTATAAGGAGTCGCAGGGCGAGGCTGAAGAAGGCAAGACGATGGGCTCCGTTCTGCCCGTGCTGTTCCTCTTGATTGCCATTCTGACTATGGTGACGACTATGCACCGTATAGCTACGAAGGAGAAAACGCAAATCGGTACATTAAAGGCGCTCGGCTTCAAAAACCGCCGAATCCTCCGACACTACACCTCATACGGCTTGTTTATCGGCTTGGTCGGAACGGGCTTCGGAATCGCCCTCGGCTACGTTGTCTGCAAGCTGATTATGAGCGAAAACGGTATGATGGGCACTTACTTTGATATGCCCGACTGGAGCGCGGCGATCCCGGTGTTCTGTTATCCGGTAATGGCGGGTACGGCAGCTCTGCTTACGCTTATCAGTTATCTTTCGGTGAGGCAGCAGCTAAAAGGCACCGCCGCCGACGCGCTCAGACCATATACGCCTAAGAAAATGCGCAAGGTGTTTTTGGAGCGTTTCAAATTCTGGGACAAGATGAAATTCGGAACAAAGTGGAATATCCGCGACCTCAGCCGCCACAAGAGCCGCTCCGCTATGACGCTGTTCGGAGTTATCGGCTGTATGGTGCTGATGGTCGGCGGTTTGGGAATGAGAGATACAATGTCGGGATTTTTGGATTTGCTCGATAAACATATTTCCAACTACACCACAAAGGTCAACCTCGCTGACAACGCCGATTTTGAAAAATCCAAGGCGCTCTGCAAGGAGCTTGACGGCGACTGGGAGAGCCTGAGCGGCATCAGCCTTGACGGCGACACCGTTTCACTTGATATTATTCACAATACAAACAATCTGATTAACGTTATTGACGAGGACAATAACAGGATCAAGCTCGGCGATGACGGTGTTTACCTCTGTCTGCGCCTAAAGGATAAAGCCGAAATCGGCGACGAAATAAAGTTCTCTCCTTACGGCTCTAAGGAAACCTACACGGTTAAGGTGCTTGGATACAACCGTTCCGTTATGACCGAGAGCGTTACTATGAGCGACAAGCTCGCTGACAAGCTGGGAGTTGATTACACCCTTTCGGCGATCTATACCGATAAAAAAATAAGCGAGATTCCGTCCTCCGGCCTGATCGCGGGCAAGCAGGACAAGGCTCAGCTGATGGATACCTTCAACAGCTTTGTCGACATTATGGACAGTATGATGATTATTTTAGTAGTCGCCGCGGCGGTTCTCGGCATAGTGGTGCTCTATAACCTCGGCATTATGAGCTATGTGGAGCGCTCGCGCGAGCTTGCGACGTTAAAGGTGCTGGGCTTTAGAAACCGCGCTATCGGCAGGCTGCTGATTTCGCAGAATATCTGGCTGACCTTTATCGGCGTACTCATCGGGCTTCCGGCGGGAGTCGGCGTGCTGCAATGGCTGATTTCGGCGCTTGCGGGCGAATACGAGATGAAGCTTATGCTCGGACCGCTTACCTACTGCGTTTCCATTCTACTGACCTTCGGTGTTTCGCTGCTTGTCGGTTTTATGGTAGCCCGCAAAAATAAAAAGATAGATATGGTTGAAGCGCTCAAGGGTGCGGAATAAAGAAAGGAAGAACTACATGAAAAAGGATACAGTCTCTCCTGTTTCTTGAAGTAATGAACTGGTACGACGGTATTGTCATTGATAAACTGTGGGTCGTATACAGCAAGCTGTGGCTGATCGAAGAATGTGCCGATATTCCTTATGTACAAACATGGAAACAGGTGCTGATAAAACGCGGCATTGCTTTAGGATAATTTTGATGAAAAATGGGGCTTGACAAACAGCAGGATGGCTGTTATAATAGCTCAGTAAGGTCAGGCTAACCGCCTGACTTTAATAGTTTACGGTGGGGTTAGTTTAAGCTAACCTTTTGCCGAGGGGACGACTATGGAACAGAATCAAAAGGTAGAAGATTATATGCGAATTATCTATCGCCTTCGGGAAAACGGCTTGGTGCGCGGCGCGTATATTGCGCGCGAGCTTGGCGTTACAAAACCAACTGTATCTGTCGCACTGAAAGAAATGGAAGCGGCGGGTTATTTGGCTATTCAGCCTGACCGGACCGTTGAACTGACCGAAAAAGGCGAAAAAATCGGTGAATATGTTATCAAACGCAATCGTGTGATATACGGCTTGTTGACCGACTTGGGCGTAGATAAGAAAACTGCGGCCTTAGACGCTTGCAATATGGAACACGGGATCAGTGAAGAATCACTGAAGGCTTTGTGTGATTTACGGCAGTTTTTGCGGGTGATTCGCAAAACATCTTATTTGCAGCAAACAGACGAATAATTTTGTACCATGCGGTTAGCCTGTGCTAATCATCTAACAAAAGGAAAAGGGGTATTGCTATGCCGCTTACGCTTGCGGTTATCGGCGAAGAAAATATTATTAAACGGATCGGCGGAAATGCCGACGTCAGGGCGCACCTGCAAAATTTAGGTTTTGTATCGGGCGCTGTGGTCACGGTTGTCAGCTCTATGGGCGGCAATCTGATTGTCAATGTTAAAAATGCGCGAATTGCTATCAGCAAAGAAATGGCGCAGAAGATAATTATTTAAGCAGCGTGACGCTGCACCCATGCCCGCCTATTAATACGTCTGTTGTTTTAAGGCGTTCATCAACGGCGGGATTAAAAGAATCTATAAAAGGAGGACAGACTATGAAATCTTTAAGAGATGTTGCTATCGGCAGCACATGTAAGGTGAAGAAGCTCCACGTCGAGGGCGCGGTCAAGCGCCGCCCGTTGCCACGGGAGGGCAATCCGCCTTTTTAAAGAATTATTCTGAATGACAGAATCATCAACGGCGGGATTATAAGTTTTCTGTATATATTTTAATTTGTAAAGAAGGGAGTCAAAAAATGAAAACACTTAGAGAGGTCGCTATCGGTAGCTCCTGCACGGTCAAAAAGCTCCACGGCGAGGGCGCGGTCAAGCGCCGTATCATGGATATGGGTATCACCAAGGGCGTTGAGATCAAGGTGCAGAAGGTCGCGCCGTTAGGCGATCCGATGGAAGTCACCGTCCGCGGCTATCAGCTTTCTATTCGTAAGGCTGACGCCGAAATGGTTGAAATAGTATAACACGCTGAAAAATATTGTGTTGCCGATGTTGCAGGTAAAAACGGTTATTTTTAATATTCGCTTCTTTATAGAAACTAATTATTTAGCTGCAACATCGGCAACAACCGGTGTGTCATAATGGGCGGTTAACTGAGATAATTGCACAATACGGTTAGCCGAAACCAACTAAAATCCAAAGCAAAGTGAGGAACCACTATGAAGATGAAGATTGCCTTAGCGGGCAACCCGAACAGCGGCAAAACGACGCTGTTCAACGCGCTGACGGGCGCGAATCAATTCGTCGGCAACTGGCCCGGCGTCACCGTCGAGAAAAAGGAAGGAAAGCTTAAAAAGCACAGCGATGTGACCATCACCGACTTGCCCGGTATTTACTCGCTTTCTCCGTACACAATGGAGGAGGTCGTTGCGCGTAATTACCTGATTGACGAGCGTCCCGACGCGATTTTGAATATCGTCGACGGCACCAATCTGGAGCGTAACCTGTACTTGACTACGCAGCTCTGCGAGCTCGGGATCCCCGTCGTTATCGCGATCAACATGATGGACGTTGTGGAGAAAACCGGCGTTAAAATCAACACCAAGGAGTTGAGCCGCGCGCTGGGCTGCAAGGTTGTTGAGATATCCGCGCTGAAAAACAAGGGCATAGGGGAAGCTGCCGAAGCCGCAATCAAGGCTGCCGAGGACAAAAAGCCTGTTCCCAAGCACACCTTTGAAGGCTCGGTCGAGCACGCTATCGCCCATATCGAGGAAGCCTGCGTTCACGAACTTCCCGAGGAACAGCAGCGCTGGTACGCGGTCAAGATCTTTGAGCGCGATGAAAAGGTCATTGAAAAGCTCGGTCTTGATGAAGCGACCAAAAACCACGTTGAAAAGGACATTAAAGCCGTTGAGGAAGAATATGACGATGATGCCGAGAGCATCATCACTAACGAGCGCTATCTGTACATAGGAAAGATCATCGACGGCGTTTACAAGAACAAGCAAAAGGGACAGCTCAGTACCTCCGACAAAATCGACAAGGTCGTTACAAACCGCTGGCTCGGTCTGCCGATTTTCATAATAGTTATGTTTCTTGTGTACTATATCTCTATGGTCGGCGTCGGCAAAGGTGCGACCGACTGGGCGAATGACGGTCTTTTCGGGGACGGTTATCACCTTGTAGGTATCGGTGACGGCGAGTATGACGAACACAGTGAGGCGATCGGCGTGCTGACAGGCGCGGCTGAATCGGCAGAGAATAAAGCTGTTCTAAGCGCTCTTGATTTTGAGAGCGAGGAATACGATCCCGACACGGCAGTTACCGCCGTCAAAACCTTTGCCGCAAGTGTGAAGGACAGTGAAGAATTTACATACGAGTCAAATGACGAGGACACCCTTGAAGCCAGTGAGGAAACCGTCAGCGGCGAGGACGTCAAAGCCGCCGCCGAGACCTTTGTAAAGAACGAGGGCAAGCCCGACGATCCGGCTGAGTTCGGCGTTTGGGTTCCCGGTATCCCCGCGATCGTCGGCAATTGGCTTGAAGCCGCCAACGCTCCCGAATGGCTCTCGGGACTTATTCTCGACGGTATCATCGGCGGCGTGGGCGCGGTGCTCGGATTCGTACCGCAAATGCTCGTTCTCTTCCTGCTGCTCGCGATCTTGGAAGCCTGCGGATATATGGCGCGTATCGCGTTCGTGCTCGATAGGATTTTCCGCCGCTTTGGTCTGTCGGGCAAGAGCTTTATCCCGATTTTGATCGGTACGGGCTGCGGAATCCCCGGCATTATGGCTTCTCGTACCATTGAAAATGAACGCGACCGCCGCATGACTATAATGACGACCACATTTATTCCCTGCGGAGCAAAGGTTCCCTTTATCGCAATGATCGCGGGCGCTATTTTCGGCGGTTCTCCGTGGGTCAGCACCGGCGCGTACTTCATCGGTATGGCGGCGATCATCATCTCGGGTATCATGCTGAAAAAGACAAAGCCGTTCGCGGGTGAGCCTGCTCCGTTCGTTATGGAGCTTCCGGCGTATCACCTGCCGACGATAGGCAACGTTCTGCGCTCGATGTGGGAACGCGGCTGGTCGTTCATCAAAAAGGCAGGTACCATCATCCTGCTTTCGACTATCGTTCTTTGGTTCCTGAGCCGCTTCGGATTTGTTGACGGCGCATTTACCATGCTCGCTGAGGACGAGATCGGCAACAGTATGCTCGCCGCGTTCGGAAACGGCATTGCGTGGATCTTCGCTCCTCTCGGCTGGGGCAACTGGCAGGCGGCTGTCGCTTCTATCACAGGACTTATCGCTAAGGAGAACATCGTCGGCACAATGGGCGTTCTGTACGGCGGGGGAGAGCTGAGTACATGGCAGGCGCTTGCAAGCGTATTCACCTCTGTTACGGGCTTTTCATTCCTCGTATTCAACCTGCTCTGCGCACCCTGCTTCGCGGCTATGGGCGCTATCAAGCGCGAGATGAACTCCGCCAAGTGGACGGCGTTCGCTATCGCTTACCAGTGCGGCTTTGCCTATGTTATCGCGCTGTGCATCAATCAGATCGGCGGCGCGTTCACAGGCAACCTGAACGTCATCGGATTGATCATCTCTATCCTGCTGATCGCGTTTATGCTGTTTATGCTCTTCAAGCCGTATAAGGAAGCGAACAAGCTGACTAAAAAGGTCAAGGTGAAATAATATGTTTGATTGGATCATTAACAACATTTGGACAATCATTATCTGCGCAGTGCTGATAGGCGTTGTCGCCGCGATCATCATCAGCATGATCAGAAAGAAGCGCAAGGGCAAGTCAATGGTCTGCAACTGCGGCAGCTGCGGCTCCTGCCCAATGTCCGGTTCATGTCATAAACAATAAGCTCTCAATAACAGGTATCAAGTGCCACAACGGCATTTGATACCTGTTCAGCTTAATCGAAAAAAAGCAAAAGATTTATCTGGACTTTTTCCTTTTCTGTGGTATCCTGTTGTGCTTGTAAAGGAGTCTTCGCGCGGAGCGAGCCGGATAAATTCTATGAGCTGGCAACGCAAAAAGGCAAAGCCCGCGCACTCAGGCGTTTTTTATCAAGATTCAATCAATATTCGGATTAATTACATGACTGCTTGGAAGGCATTGCTTTCCGGGCGGTCTTTTTGTATAATTTTCTTATCCATATCTTGATATTATTGTTATATTGTGTTATTATTATAGTGCCAAACAAACCGAATAATTACAAGGTTGAAGTTTGTATTTTTGTAAAAATACAGGCTCTACTTTCTTATAGTTTCAACTTTGCTGTTTACGAAAGGTTTGTTTGGCGACAATCGGAGCTGTGTTTTTGGACGTACGACTTCGGTTGTACGTCTTTTTATTATGTTTGTAATGCGGGCGTGCGGATAAAATAAAAACAATGCAATTCTATAAGCAGTTGCCGCCCGCGTTGTTTTGAAAGGAGACATAACGATGAAAATAAAATTACGAAGAATATTGGCACTGACGCTGACCGCGCTGATTATTGTTTCCGTCTTTGCTGCCGTTCCGTTTACGGCTTCGGCTGCGGAGAGCAGAACGGAATCTGTCGGAGCAAAAAGCGGCACAACAGGCGATTGTACTTGGACGCTTGATGATGAGGGCGTGCTCACAATCAGCGGCAATGGTAAAATGCAGGATTTTGAATGGGAGCCTGAATTGCCATGGGGACAAGATATTTCAAAAGTAATTATTGAAAACGGCGTGACGAGTATCGGCGATTACTCGTTTTACGAATGCACCGGCATGACAAGCGTCACTATTCCCGACAGTGTGATGAGTATTGGTGCTCACGCTTTTTTTGAATGCACAAACTTGACAAGCGCTAAAATACCTGACAGCGTAACCAATATTGAAAATAGCGCATTTGCCAACTGCAGCGGTATGAAAAATGTTGTAATTGGTAATGGTATTACGAATATTAACGACTTTATGTTTGCAGGATGCTATAGCTTGACAAATATCAGTATTCCTGACGGGGTGACTAGTATTGGCGGGTGTGCGTTTGAAGAATGTACCGCTTTGACAAACATAATTATTCCTGATAGTGTAACAGATATCAGAGATTATGCGTTTGATGATACTGCTTGGTTAAATAGTAAACCTGATGGTTTGGTTTATGCCGGTAAAGTGGCTTATGAATACAAAGGTGAAATGCCTGAAAACACATCAATTATACTTAAGGACGGCACAAAAGGAATAGCCACTAATGCATTTTCCGGATGTAAAGGCTTAACAAGCATAACTTTTCCTGATAGCTTAACAAAAATTAATGGTGGAACGTTTTGTTTTTGCACTAACCTGACAAGTATTAGTATTCCTGATAGTGTTACGAGCATTGATGATGAAGCGTTTTTTTATTGTAGTGGATTAACAGAAGTTATCATCCCTGAAGGGTTGACTCATATTGGACCTCGTGCATTCTATGGTACCATATGGGATAATAATTTACCTGACGGCATGGTTTATTTAGGCAAGGTAGCTTATAGTTACAAGGGAGAAATGCAGGAAAACACTACTATTGAAATTAAGGACGGAACAAAAGAAATTGCCGCTACTGCGTTTAATGGCTGTACCGCTTTAACAGGTATTACAATTCCTAACAGCGTGCAAGAAATTGGTATTTTTGCGTTTGGTAGCTGTTCTGGATTAACAAATATAGATATTCCTGACAGCGTTACAAAAATTGGTTATTGTGCTTTTAACGAATGTACAGGATTAACAGATATCCCTATTCCTAAAAGTGTTACAAACATTCTATATAGTACATTTAGTACATGCACCGGATTAACTGATATTACCATTCCCGATAGCGTGGTATCTATAGGTGATTGGGCATTCGCCAGCTGCTCAAACTTAAAAAGCGTTACCATTCCAAATAGTGTGACTAGTATTTACCATAATGCTTTCTCAGATTGTAACAACCTGAAAAGTGTTACTATCCCACCAAGCGTAACACACATCGGCGAAAATGCGTTCGGATACTATAGCGACTATGATAATTATGAATATAATAAAGTTGACGGTTTTACAATCTACGGATATGAGGGCAGTCAGGCTCAGAAATATGCTGAGGATAACGACTTTGAGTTTGTAAAGCTTGTTACAAAGTCGGATGAATCCACAGGAATCACTCTTGATACTCCCGAGGAAATGAGCCTTTCCGCAACTCTGCTTAGCGGTCAGGCGGCGGCTGACGCGGCTATTGGTCTGTCGGACGGATATACCTCAATTGCGGCATATAATATTGAGGTTAGCAAAAACGGCGAAGTTGTACAGCCCGAAAATATAGTCAAGGTTATGATTCCGTGTGAAAACAAAAACGCGCGTGTTTTCCGCAAAGAAGTTGACGGCACACTCACCGATATGAAAGCGGTTTGGGCTGACGGTTACCTTGTATTCTATACCGACCATTTCAGCGTTTATATCGTAGCCGAAGAACAAACAGTTAAGATAGGCGACACAAATGGCGACGATAAAATCGATATTAACGATGTTACCGTAATTCAGCGCTGCATGGCTGAATACATTGAATTAACAGCGGAGCTTGAAGCTGTTGCCGATGTAAACGGCGACGACAAGGTAGACATCAACGACGCCACACACCTGCAAAAATATCTTGCTGAATTTCAGGGTGTTGTATTAGGCAAGCAGTAAAAGTATTTTAAACATAATCATCCCTATAGCCTGACGAGTATCGGGCTATAGGGATATTTTTTGTTTTTCGATGTTTTGACAGAATATCTTATATATAGCTTGCAAATTGCCGATTAAAATGATATAATACATTTAATTATGTAAAATGGAGTAGTAGGGTATTGATTTTTGTACCCGTGCTTCGGAAAGACGGGCGCTTATGAAACCGAAATTAATTGTTATTGAAGGACTCGATGGCTCGGGTAAGGCTACCCAGACTAAGCTTCTTGCCGACAAACTGAAGACTGAGGGCTATAATGTAAGGCAGCTCGAGTTTCCCGATTACAGCAGTCCGTCGTCAGCGCTTGTAAAGATGTACCTGGGCGGCGAGTTCGGAAGCAATCCCGATGACGTAAACGCCTACGCGGCGTCTGCTTTTTACGCCGTTGACCGCGCCGCAGGTTATCTCAGCGACTGGAAGCGCGATTATACGGACGGCTGCGTTCTTCTTTGCGACCGCTACTGCACATCCAACATTATTTATCAGATGTCAAAGGTGCCTGAGAGTGAGCGCGACGCTTTTATAAGCTGGCAGGCTGATTTTGAGTACGACAAGCTCGGGCTGCCGCGCCCGGATATGGTTATTTATCTTGACGTTGAGCCTTCCGTTTCGCAAAAGCTTATGGAAAAGCGTTACGGCGGCGATAACAGCAAAAAGGATCTGCATGAGAGTAATTTGCGCTTCCTGCTTTCCTGCCGCGACAGCGCACTGTATGCCGCCGAGAAATGCGGCTGGAAATTGATTGACTGCTGCGAGTACGGCGAGATTAGGTCACGGCGAGATTAGGTCCATTGAGGCGATAGCGCGTGATATTGAATCGCTTGTTGAAAGGGTTTTATGATAGATTTTAAACCGATAGAATTGGATAATATCGCTGAATACTCAAAGTATTACGACGATAAAGAGGCTCTCGGCTGCGAAAGCAACTTTGTGAGCGGCTACATCTGGAGCGCGGAGTATAAACTGCGCGCCGCAATAATTGACGATACGATAATCAAGGCGTATTTCCGCACCGGGCAGGTCGTCTGGGGCTACTGTATGCCTCACGGCAAAAATGTTACGGGCGCTATTGAGGCGATTTTTACCGACGCCGCCGAGCGCCGTCAGAGTCCGGTTATCGCTTATATGACAAAGACTGAACGTGAGCAGCTTGAGGCGCTTTATCCCGGCAGATTCAAATATGTCCGCGAGCCCGAGAACCAGGAATACATCTACAATTCAAGCGACCTTATCCTGCTTGAAGGCAAAAAATATCACGCCAAGCGCAACCATATTT
>OMYD01000038.1 GCA_900315195.1 uncultured Eubacteriales bacterium
CGGCAGGGCGTACGGCCATAACAAGCAGGCTCAGCCGTGGCTTGATGACGTTAAGGCGCTGGAACAGCTTGCCGATAAGTTTAATAAGCTTGTTACAGCAGCAAAGCAGAATGAGGCGGAGTACGGCAGCAGAGAGAGCGGGGCGAGGTTTAGTATAAAAGATGATGTTGACGGAAATAAATTTGTTGATATACAAAAGACAGTTCCGGAAGGATTATCACCCAAAGAGCTTATTGCTACTTTAAATCAAGTAATAAAAGATAGGTTCTCTACTCGAATCACTGCAAATAAGCAGACCATTAGCATTAATAGCAGGACTTCAAGAGAATGGGTTAATTCTAAATCTGCAAAAACGTTAAGGTATGTCAACTTGCCTGCATTTGAAGATAAAATGAATGTAATTGAAAATGCAGATGAAATCTTAAAAGCTGCAAGAGACTGGATAGGTGAAAAAAGTGTGCATAACAATTATTCAGAGTTTGCAAGAGGGTATATTGAATATAGAGTTGGAGAAAACGGATATGTAGCAGACGTGATTGTCGGCACAAAAAAAAGCGGCGCAGCTGAGCTATATGATTTAACAAATATCTATGAAAAAGATATAGCAGAAGCGCCCTATACCGACAAGGATAACTCCAAATCGAGTAGGAGCAGCGCTTCTGCTACTAAAAATATTATACCACAATCCGCTCAAAAAAGCAATACTTCTGAGGAAAATAATCTTGAAGTTCGGAAGTCGAAGGACGATACTATTTACGATTTTAAAGATGCTCAAAACGAAATCATTCAAAAATCCAATCCGGTCAATGTAGACTATTTAACATGGATTCGAAGCGCGAAAGATATCAACACGTTTGAAGAAACGCTCAAAAACGGAGAGTATGACGAGGGAGAAGATTTTGACCCGTCGTACACGTGGGATATGGCACAAAAGGCTTTGAAAAGCGGCAAAATAACAGTGTATAGCAGCTATCCTATTCAACAACGGTATCTGATTTATAACGCGCAATCCCTTAGATTAATTGCGGGGGGATTTCTCCTACGCCGAATTATTCTTAGCCTTTCGTAATATTATCCAAAGCATCAGTGTCATTTTTGTACAATAAAAGATGTAATTATTTGCGTTTGCTTTCTGTGGAAAGTATTCGGTTTTTGCAAACCATAAAAAATATAATTAATTGTTTTATAAAATCAGTATAATACACTTAAAACACCACCATAACAATGTATTTATCGTGATATTTATATCTTGTCAAAACGTGAATAATATGGTAAAATTCTAATTTGGAAAAAGTATTATAAAACTGAAAAGGGGGTTATCCTTTGAGAAAACTGGCACAGAGAACTGAAGCTGTTGTCAGCCTGAGCGCTCTTGAACACAATGTTTGCCGTATTCGTGAGATCATCGGTGACGGCGTCGAAATAATGGCGGTGCTTAAGGGTGACGGCTACGGCCATGGTGAAAAGGGTATATATTCCACTCTAAAAAAGTGCGGCATCGAGCGTTATGCTGTCGCGGTTTGGGAGGAAGGAGCTTCACTCAGAGAAGCAGGCTGCACAGAACCGATACTGCTTTTAGGAGATACCTGTGACGGTCAGCTTGAGAATATTATCAAGTACAACCTAACCCCCGCGATTTTTTCTTATGACACGGCTCAGAAGCTAAATATGCTGGCTCGCTGGAGCGGCATAACATGTCCTGTTCATATAAAGATTGATACGGGAATGAGCCGAATCGGTTTTTCGACCGATGAGCGTTCAATTGAATTGATCCAGCGCATAAACGATCTCGAAAACCTAAAAATAACAGGTGCGTTTACTCACTTTGCCCGTGCGGACGAGGCTGACGGATTAAGCGCAAAGGCTCAGTTTGAAAAATACATTCAGATGCTTGAGCGGCTTGAAGACGCTGGCGTGTCGGTTTCCTGCAAGCATGTCGCTAACAGCCCTGCAATTCTGCTCCGTCCCGAAACACGGCTGGATGCCGTCAGAGCGGGTGATATACTATTCGGGTTGTGCCCGATTGACGAGGACGACTGGGCAAAAGCTGATTTCCGCCAGGTGATGAACTGGTACACCTATGTAGTAATGGTCAAAGAGGTTCCGGCAGGCACCGAGGTCGGCTACGGTGGTACATATGTTACAGACCGTCCTACAAAGATAGCTACAATTCCCGTAGGTTTTGCAGACGGTTACAGCCGTGCGCTGTCCAATAGGGGAATGGTAAAAATCAACGGCAAAACCGCGCCCATTATCGGACGGGTGTGCATGGATCAGTTTATGGTAGATGTTACCGATATCGAAGACGTCAGGCGCGGTGACACGGTAACGCTTCTCGATGATGAACTCAGCGTGCTTTGGATGGCAGATTTGCTCGATAAGAATGTTGATGAAATTGTCTGCGGCATTTCAAAGCGCGTGCCCAGAATTTACGAGTATTAAGGAGATTCAGATATGGCTAATTATATTTTTAAGATTATTAAAAACGCAAGCTTCGGAAAAATGAAGCAGGCTGTAAATACCTGTCACGAACGTTCGGGCAAGAGCAGAATCAAAATTTTCTTTGACATGATACGTTGCACTAAAAAGTACGGCGCGGGATATTATGACTATCAGATTTTTGCGTTTTATAATCTTACCAAGGAACAGCGCGCTACATATGTTACCCGTTTAATCAGCAAAAAGTTCAACACCTTTATGAACGATTATGAGTACGCGCATTTTCTTGAAAATAAGGACGAGTTTAATAAGCTCTATAAAAAGTATATCGGCAGAGGCTTCATTCAGTTTCAGGAGGCTACAAAAGAAGAGGTCAGGGAATTCTGTTCAACCAGAGAATACCTGTTTTGCAAAATGCAGGATCTTGAGTGCGGTCACGGCTGTGAACGTATAAAAATCAGCAACTACGAGAATTTTGACAAGCTTTATGATTATCTCAAGGAAAAGGATTTCTGTATTCTCGAGGACAATATCGAGCAGCACCCCGCTTTGAAAAAGCTCTATCCCAATGCAGTTAACTCCATGCGCTTTATTACCGTTCTTGATAAAGACGGCGAGCCGCATTTGCTGTATATTGTACAGAAGATGGGCTTAGGCGGCAGCATTATCGACAACAACTGTCTGTTTACTCCCGTTGACCCCGAAACCGGAATTATGAAGTATCCAGCTCATTCGGGCGATACATTAAAGGGAATTATTTATGAGGAGCACCCCGATACCCATATTAAGATTCAGGGCTATCAGATTCCGTTTGTAAAGGAAGCCGTCAAGATGGTTCTTGAGGCTGCCAAGGTTACCCCTCAGATCCGTTATGTCGGCTGGGACGTGGCTACAACGCCCAATGGCCCCGCTATTATCGAGGGTAACACCTACTGCGCTCACGACTTCTGGCAGTTGCCGCCTCACACTCCCGACGGAATCGGCATGCTGCCAACAATAAAAAAGTACATTCCGGAGTTCTTTGAGGGTAAGATTAAGTAAGCAGAGGTTAATAATGCGAAAAACACTGGCTGTTCTATTAATTGTTTTATCTTTTGTATTCTTATTAGCATCATGCGGCAACAATGAGAATGAATCATCTTCCGCTGTTTCGGTTTTGAGCGAAGATAATGATGAAACATTGAATATTGATGATTTGTTTGAGGACAAAACCGAAGAGTCAGCTGTTGAAATAACAACTGATGTTCAACCTGCAACGCATGAGCCTACTACTGTTGAACCGACAACTCAGTTTGAGACTGAGGCGCCTGATACACAAGCAACGACTGAAAAAAAGACTGAACCTGTTCCTACTAAGGAAAGAGTTTATCCTACCAAAGAATCAGGTAACAATACAAAAACATATGTACTTAATACAAACACGCATAAGTTTCATTATCCTGACTGCAGTTCTGTTAAAAAAATCAGCAGTAACAACAGGCAGGATTTTACAGGTACCAGAGAGGAAGTTATCAGACAGGGATATAAGCCTTGTCAAAGATGTAATCCATAATAGTAAACAGAGGCACGCAATGAACGCATGCCTCTGCTTTTTTATAGATTTAGTTTTTCATCATCCAAAGCGTGAATAATCACTTTTTAAAAGTCTCACGTTGATTAGCAGCCGCAGCCATCGTTGCAGCCACAGCCGTTGTTGTTACCGCAACCGCAGCCGTTGTTACCGCCGCAGCAGCAGAGAATCAAAAGAATCAGAATAATGCAGCCGCAGCCGCCGTTGTTTCCGAAGAAATTCATACGTTAACCTCCTTTCGTTTACACTACATACTATTGCGAAAAGGGAAAAGTGTGACTTAAATAAAAAAGGGGGAGAAGCAAAAACTTCTCCCTCAACATATTTCTAAAAAGGAATATTATACATTAAACCTGAACAGCACTACGTCGCCGTCCTTCATTACGTACTCCTTGCCCTCACTGCGGACAAGGCCTTTTTCTTTGGCTGCCGCCATACTTCCGCAGGCAATCAAGTCATCATAGGCGATAACCTCGGCGCGGATAAAGCCGCGCTCGAAGTCTGAGTGAATTTTACCCGCAGCCTGAGGAGCTTTTGTGCCGTTCTTGATTGTCCACGCGCGAACCTCCTGTTTGCCCGCTGTCAGATATGATATTAAGCCCAGAAGCGCGTAACACTCCTTGATAAGGCGGTCAAGACCGCTTTCCTCAAGTCCCATGTCGGCAAGGAACATCTCTTTTTCTTCAGCGTCCATCTCAACAATTTCTTCTTCAATCTGAGCGCAGATAGGCAGCACGCCGGCGTGTTCCTCAGCGGCAATCTCCTGAACCTTTTTAAAGCCTACGTTTGAATCAAGTCCGTTTGAGAAATCGTCATCGCTCATGTTAGCGGCGTAGATTACGGGTTTGCTTGTCAGCAGAGCGACTTCATTAAGCAACGCCTGCTCGTCTTCGTCGCACTCAACACTGCGCGCGGGCTTGCCCTGTTCAAGCGTTTCAAGAACTCTTGTGTAAAAGTCTACATCGCGCTGATATTTTTTATCACCCTTAACCATTTTCTTTGTCTTGTCGATTCTGCGCTCCATCATCTCAACGTCGGAGAGAATCAGCTCAAGATTAATTGTTTCAATGTCGCGGGCAGGGTCAATGCTTCCCTCAACGTGAATAATATCATCATTTTCAAAGCAGCGTACAACGTGAACAATCGCGTCGCACTCGCGTATATTCGACAGGAACTTGTTTCCTAAGCCTTCGCCCTTTGACGCGCCCTTTACCAAGCCCGCAATATCTACAAATTCGATTGTAGCGGGGGTGTATTTGTCAGGGTCATACATCTCGGCAAGAACATCAAGTCTTTTATCGGGTACCGCCACAACGCCAACGTTAGGCTCGATTGTGCAGAAAGGATAGTTTGCGCTCTGGGCGCCGGCGTTTGTGATAGCGTTGAACAGCGTGCTTTTTCCGACATTCGGAAGTCCTACTATACCTAATTTCATTTATCTTCACTTCTCCTTTTTCATTCTTCAACTCAGTATTATATCACAGATAATAAGAAATCTCAATGTATTTGCCTAAATAATTATTTCTGATTTTGAGTTTTTCATGTTTATGGCACTCGGCTAAATTGCGTGTTTTTATTAATTCCCGGCTTTTATAGCAATATAAAACAGTTGCGAAAAATGGCATAATATAGTATCATTAAAAAGGCAGAAATACATAAAGGGGATAAAATATGGAAGAAAAAACCGTTTTCCTCAAAGTGGAGGAACAAAACCTTGCAAGCTCCATGGGCAGCGGAAGCCTTGATGTACTGGCGACGCCCGCTGTGGTGGCGTTAATGGAATATGCCGCCTCATCACTTGCAAATGAAATTTTGGATAATCCGGAGTTTACAACAGTCGGAACGGCGATTTCTATTCAGCATACAAGTCCGACTCCTTTGGGAGCGGATGTTACCGCAACGGCAAGGCTTGTAAAACAAGACGGCAGATCCTTTGAGTTTGAGGTGAGCGCCGCAGACCAAATGGGACAAATAGCCCGCGGCACACATACCAGAGTCAGCGTTAAGGCAAAAAAATTTCAGGAAAAAGCAAACTGCAAATTTATGCGGTATAAATATGTTTTATTTGATTTAGACGGTACGATAAGCCGCAGCGCCGAGGGAATTCGCGCTTCGCTTGAGTACGCTGTTAATGAGCTCGGCGTTCCCATGCCGGACCTCAGCGACTATACGCTTTATATCGGGCCTCCGCTTATCGACACGTTCAAAAACCTTGTCGGCCTTGACGACGAGCGGGCTGAGATTGGCTCTCACCTTTACCGCAGCTACTACAACAAGCGCGGAAAGCTGCTCAACAGCGCCTATGACGGTGTAGAACAACTGCTTAAAAAGCTAAAAACCAACGGCTGCAAACTTGCGGTCTGTACCTCAAAATATGAGCCTTTTGCGGAAGAAATTATTGAGCTTCTTAATCTTAGAGGGTATTTTGACGCGATATGCGGTTCAACAATCGACGGCAGCCGAAAAGACAAACGCGACCTGATTCCGTATGCTGTTGAGGAGCTTGGAGGCAGCTTTGAGCGCGACATGAAACAGACCGTAATGCTCGGCGACACATGGTTTGACGCGCGCGGGGCAAAGGAATGCGGCGTTGACTTTATCGGCGTTGAGTACGGTTACGGCGATGTTGAGGCTATGCGCAACGAAGGCGCTTTAGTTTTTGCAAAAACCCCTGAGGGTGTTGCCGAACTGCTTCTATAATCAAATAATATATTCAAAATCATTCGCATAGAATATATCGGGTGATTTGATGTTCGCAATTCAGTTTTCGTTAAAGCAATCAAAAAAGAAGCTTATCATAATTGCGGCAATCTGTACGGTGCTGGCCGCAATCTGCGTTACGGCTACCGTAAAAATACTGGAAAAACCGCGTAATAAAGCCCAAAGCAATAAATCAGGCGAGTATTCTCTTGTTGTGAAGGACAACGATTTCAGAGCTTTTTTTAAGCAGTTGGGGATTGATTCGGAGAGTACTCCAGAAAGCAAGCAAAGCGTCAGAATTCCGGATGAATTTGACGAAGTGTATAATGAGTATAACGAGCTGCAAAAAAAGGCGGGGCTTGATCTTTCTTTGTACAAAGGAAAGCAGGCAAAGCAGTTTAAGTTCAAAATAAAAAACGGCGCTGCTGATTACGCGGTGCTGCTTGTGCTCGACAACAGGGTGATTGGCGGACATCTTACTAACGGAGAATACAAAAGCAAAATGCTGCCTTTGACAGAATAGTTTAATAATATGGAAAGACTTGACAAATATCTTGCCTCGCGAGGCGTCGGAACCCGCAAAGAGGTGCAAAAGCTTATAAAGAGCGGCGCTGTTACGGCTGACGGCGCTGTATGCAAAACAATTGACAGAAAAATTGATCCTGATAATACCGTCGTTTTAGTAAACGGACAGGCAGTCGGCGAAA
Source organism: uncultured Eubacteriales bacterium (assembly GCA_900315195.1). Classification (GTDB taxonomy): domain Bacteria; phylum Bacillota; class Clostridia; order Oscillospirales; family Acutalibacteraceae; genus Ruminococcoides. Next base: position 7,417 of record OMYD01000038.1, read on the forward strand.
AGTATATTTACATTATGATGAATAAACCGGCGGGGGTTGTGTCTGCCACCGAGGACAAGCGCGACAAAACCGTAATAGATATACTTCCTGATCAGCTGAAACGCCGGGGACTGTTTCCCGCGGGAAGACTTGATAAGGATACCGAGGGCTTACTGATTATCACAAACGACGGCGAGCTTGCCCACAGAATGTTGTCTCCGAAAAAGCATGTGGAAAAACGCTATGTTGCAACCGTCGACGGTGAAATAAATGATGATATAATTAAACGGTTTGAGCGGGGGATTGAACTTTCTGACGGATATAAATGCATGCCGGCAAAGCTTGAATTGATGACAAAAAATGACAACGGTATCGGAACGGTTACAATATGCGAGGGCAAATTTCATCAGGTGAAGAGGATGTTTTCCGCTTGTGGACTGAATATTGTGCACCTTCAACGAATATCGATTGGAAATTTGTATTTAGATAGCAATTTGCCCATAGGAGATTGTAAAACTTTGACAAATTTGGAAATCCTGCAGGTTTTTATAGGCAATATACACTAAAATAATGATTTAAATTTTATCTTATAATTATTTTAAATAAAATAAGGGATAAATATTTAGTTAAAATCGGTATAGTAATAACTTGCGAAAAGTGATATATTATATATGTAAGTTATTACAAATAACGGAGGTATTATTAAATGGCAAGTTTATCATTAAGAAACGTGTACAAAATCTACGACGGTAACGTAACCGCGGTTAAGGATTTCAATCTTGAAATCGCTGACAAAGAATTCATCATCTTTGTAGGTCCTTCCGGTTGCGGTAAGTCAACAACCCTGAGAATGATCGCAGGTCTTGAGGATATTTCAAAGGGCGAGCTCTACATCGGTGACCAGCTCGTTAACGACGTAGCTCCTAAGGACAGAGATATCGCGATGGTATTCCAGAACTATGCGCTTTATCCTCACATGACTGTTTATGATAACATGGCGTTTGGTCTTAAGCTCAGAAAGACTCCTAAGGATGAGATTAAGAGAAGAGTTGAAGAGGCTGCAAGAATCCTCGGTATCGAGCAGTTCCTTGAGAGAAAGCCTAAGGCTCTTTCCGGTGGTCAGAGACAGCGTGTTGCGATGGGTCGTGCTATCGTTCGTGATCCTAAGGTATTCCTTCTTGACGAGCCGCTTTCCAACCTGGACGCTAAGCTCCGTGCTCAGATGCGTACCGAGATTTCAAAGCTTTATCAGAGACTTGGAACCACCTTTATTTACGTAACTCACGATCAGACCGAGGCTATGACTCTTGGTACCAGAATCGTAGTTATGAAGGACGGCGTTATCCAGCAGGTTGATACTCCTCAGAACCTTTATGACAAGCCCTGCAATATGTTCGTTGCCGGATTCATCGGATCACCTCAGATGAACTTCATCGACGCTGTTGTTGCTAAGAAGGGTGACAGCTACACCCTCAACTTTGATAAGTACGAGGTTCCCGTTCCCGCAGACAAGTGCGCAGGAGGCAAGCTTGACGCTTATGTTGGTAAGGAAGTTGTTTTCGGTATTCGTCCCGAGCATGTACATGACGAGCAGGAAGAACTTGCAAAGGCTATCATGCAGTTCGACGCTAACGTTGACGTTACAGAGCTTATGGGCGCTGAGATTTATCTCTATGTTAACATTGCGGGTCAGCCTTTGACCGCGCGTGTTGAGCCTACCTCCAAGTCCAAGGTTGGCGACAAGATTAAGATTTGCTTCAATCTTGAAAACCTCCACATCTTTGATAAGGATACCGAGCAGGTTATCACTAACTGATATTAATGATTACATAGGGCAGTCAAAGTGGCTGTCCTTTTTGTATACTACACAAAAAAAGTTAAATATTAAAAAATCAGAAAAAAGACTTGCTTTTTTAATAAAAGTATGGTAATATATGTCTTGCGGTTAAAAAATCGCGTATGCGCCGGTAGCTCAGCTGGATAGAGTGTCTGACTACGAATCAGAAGGTCGGGAGTTCGAGTCTCTTCCGGCGCGCCATAGAAAGAGGTTAGTGCCAACGGCACTAACCTCTTTCTGTTTACTGCAGCAGCGCAAAAGAAGAACTCGAAGGTGACGAGAACGACCGCCGCCGGGAGTTCGAGAAAGTACCTTTAGGTACGACTCTGAACGACCATGTTTCAAACGGAGACTGTGCCGAGGTTCAAGCATTAGAGAAAAAGCTTAAAGAGAGCACAGATGAAACCAATGGCTGTGAACACACCGCAGCAAGTTTGGCGGGTGCTTTAGTCTTTTTGAGTTATAATTACATATAATTAACAGCTAATATCGATTAGGAGGCGCTATGAAGCTTTTAAAGTGTCCAATATGCGGAGCGGATTTTTCGCTTATTGATAAAACGCTTAAATGTGAAAATAACCATTGTTTTGATTTTGCGAAAGAAGGCTATGTAAATTTACTGCTTTCGGGTAAATCAGGCGATGATAGGGGCGATAATAAAGAGATGGCTCGCTCTCGCCGTGATTTTCTCAACAGCGGCTATTACGCCGTTTTGGCTGACGCGGTAGGGGAGTGCGTTAAGAAATATACCGCCGAGGGCGATAGCGTACTTGATATCTGCTGCGGAGAGGGATATTATACCGATTACCTCTCAAAAAGGTTTCAGCGGGATTATTACGGCTTTGACATTTCAAAGAACATGGTTCGCCTTGCGGGAAAGCGCAAATGCGAAGCGTCGTTTTTTGTCGCAAACATTTCCTCAATTCCCGTAAAAAGCAGCTCAGTAAAACTTGCGTTTCATTTGTTTGCTCCTTTTCATGCCGCTGAGTTCGGAAGAATTCTGGCTGATGACGGAGTTCTTGTTACGGCTGTTCCCGGAAAAAACCATCTGTACGGGCTAAAGAGTGTTTTATATAACACGCCTTATACAAATGATGAAAAACCGCCCAAGGCTGATGGTCTGACTTTGATTGACAAGGTGCGGGTTAAGAGCGAGGTAACTCTGAACGGTCAGCAGGATATTAACGCTTTGTTTCAGATGACTCCATATTACTATCATACTCCGAGCGAGGGAATGAGCCGGCTTGAGGCGCTTGACACGCTGACTACCGAAATTGAGTTTATACTATATATTTACAAGAAAGCTTAAAAAAATAAAAAGCCGTCGGCGATTAAGTCGGCGGCTTTGCTTATGAGCAGATTATTTGTTTAACTTTAAATGGTAGTGTGAGTATTTTTCGGTTAAGTCAAGCTTGGTGTCCGAAAGGGTCTGGCTGAGTTTGTATGTATAAACCTTTTCTTTTTCCCAGCCGCTGATGTTTACGGTAACGGTTTTGGCGTCCTCGTCAACCGAATATGTTCCGCTGCCTTCAAATCCTGTGGTGATACCTTTAAGAGTGCATTTGTTTGTTCCGTCAAATGTCCACTCCCAGTCGCCGTTTGTTTTATCCTCCTGAGTCCAGGTTCCCTCAATAACCTTATTTGAGGTGTTGCTGAGGCCGATCTCATCTTTGATATATTCTTTTGCGCTGCTTGCAGCGTCGCTGACATTTCCGTTAAAGCCGATCTCGCTTTGCAAATAATCTTTGGCATCGCTTACAACTTTGTTACCTTCTTCGCTTGAGCAAGCGCTCATAGAAGTAATACAGATTGCGGCGGTTATTACCGCAGCAAATGCACCGAAGATTTTTTTCATATTATTCATCCTTCTTTAGTTTTTGGTATTTTGATTATATCACCGTCATTAAAAATTTATTTTCTAAAAATGAAAAAAACTCTTTATTTTTCGGAAATATTGTGATATAATCAAAATTGGAGCGATAAGTTATAATTCTAAAATAGATATATAATCCTGCAAAAATCTTAAAAATTACAAGATGTTGTGAAATCTGTAGCAAATATGTCTGCATAGTGTATGAATAATCGGCAGAATATGATTTGCATTTTTAAATAAAACATGGTACAATAACTTTGGTTACATAATCGTAACTATTGTAACGAGTGAAATCAATTCGACGCATAAACACCAATCTTCGGAAAGGATGATTTTTTGAATCGAAAGTTTTTAAAAAAATTCTCCGCAGTTATAATCACAACGGCGATTTTATTTACTACAGTTTTTTCTGCAGCGATTGTATCAAATGCAGCAACAACAAAGTTTACACCAAGGCTTTCAGCTCCTGATAGTTCAAATAAGTACTACTACAACAGCAATTACAACGTATTCCAGAAGTACGGATACGGGCTTCCTAACTGTACAGCGTACGCTTACGGCAGAGCTTATGAGATTTTAGGCAGCGAGCCTAAGCTTTCATGGAACGGCGCGGGTCAGTGGTACGGATATAATCAGCAAGGTAATTACTATAAATACGGCAGCACCCCAAAGGTCGGCGCAATTGCCTGCTGGTGCTACAGCGGCGGCGGACATGTCGCGGTTGTTGAGAAAATCGACAGCAACGGCAATATGACGCTCTCCAACTCGGAGTGGGGCGGACGTACTTTCTACCTCACAAGCGCAAAGACAACCGATTCCAACCCCGGCGGAAACAGCTGGTGGACATTCCAGGGTTACATATATCTTATTGATTCTCCCGAAATAGTTGTTGACGATAAGTCAAGCTATAAAAAAGGAGTATATGAGGTTGACGCAAATCCTTATCTCAACATGAGAGCCAAGGCCGGGACAGGCTATTCAATCGTAGGTTCAATTAACCCCGGCAAAAAGATTACAGTAACAGACACAGTTTATGCTGACGGATATAACTGGGGTTACACACAGTATAATAACGTTAAGGGCTGGGTTGCTCTTGAGTATTGCAAGTACATTGGTGAAAAGGTTGTTGAAACAACAGTAGTTCCTACTACCGTGGCTCCTACAACCGTGGCTCCCACTACTGTAGCTCCCACAACCGCAGCTCCTACAACCGTGCCTAAAACAACTGTTTCTTCAACAACAGTTCCCGTTACAACAAAGCCTGTTGTTGTCGGAAGTACAGGTGATATCGACGGCGACGGAAAAATTACAATTCAGGACGCTACTATTATTCAGCAGTATCTTGTAAGCATGATAAATCTTAATGAAAAGCAGGTTAGTTGGTGTGACTTTGACTTTGACGGCAAAGTTACCATTAACGATGTATCCCGCCTTCAGCATTATCTTTCGTACAACTGCTGATAAATAACGAAAAGATTCGGTCTTAAACATTTCTGTTTAAGACCGATGTTTTTTTATATTCGTTTTATTATGACATTATTGATTATTAGAAGGTGTGTTTTTTTGAATCAGAATTCAGCCAGGAGGTATTGGATGCTTGTGCAGTCGTCAATTGTAACTTTTCCGTCACGATTGAAATCAGCGTTTGCTTTTGCTGTTTTGCTTAATTTGATATATTCGGCAAGATAACGCTGAATCTCTGTAACATCATTTATATTTATTGCTCCGTCTAAATTAGCGTCTCCTAATAGAGTAGGGGTATTGTCGCTATATGCTACTGCTTTAATAACAAAGGTTCCGCCGATGTTATCGTTGTTGTTTTTGCTGTACCAATCCATTAAATCGGTCATATTGCCGTTTTGGAACAGATAGCTTTCACCGCTTCGGCTGCTGTTTAGGAATTTATATTCATTTGAACTCGTAAGCCACTCTCCAACTCCAAGCGAAGCGGTGGAGTTCACTCCACTTGAGTCAATCGTAACGGCGATTGAGCCTGTGCTGTCGGGAGGAGTAAAATCTTCAATATCCGCGCAGATATAACCTGCATACTCAACCTTGCCGTCATAAAGCTTTGTCCAGTGATTTGTGTCGGCATCAGGAGTGTTATTGCTGTCGTCAGGCACATAATAAATACTGTAATTCGCTCCGTCAGCGACCGTTTCAAAAACTATTTTATCAAGGGTTCCGTAATCGTTGTCAAAGGTAAACCTGTTTAAATAAGTGAGCGTTTTGCTGTTTACGTATTTAAATTCATATGTAGCGCCGTAAATTTCGTTTTGAAGCAATTTTTTGTTTTCGTCAATTTCCTCGTAGTCTTTTAATGCGTATGACCACTTGTATTTATCCGAAAAAAGATAAGCGTCCTCGTAAGACATCCAAAGGTAACCGCCGATTTCGTTGTTGCTGCCCCAGCTGCTTTTTATAAGCCATGCGCCGTCATTCTCCGGCTTTACACCGTTTACCTCTTTGAACAGGTCCTTTGAGTAATTGTCATCCCAGCCGACAACCTCAATTGAGTGCCCTGAATAGCCGCCCGCGTATCCGGTCGGCATAAAGTAAGAAATCCTGTCGCTGTTAAGGCAAGCTGCTGAGTGAGCATAGGAGGAAAAAACGCCGCCGTTTTCCATAATAGCGCGTTTTATTTCGGAAAAATTGCCTTTTTTTAAATATTGTATTGAGGTGATTCCGTAACGTGCCAATCCCGTGTTTATGTCGTCGCTGGTCAGTCCTTGATACAGCGATATGTCGCTTGCCTGAGATTTTAATACTCCGCCCTGCCAAGATGTGAAATAACCCGGGGCGATTGTAGCGTAGCCGTCTAAGGTGACATCTCTTATCCAGCCTGTGCCGTCCGAATGAGTAGTTGCCCAGATGTTGAGGTGATCTGTGGACATATCCTCAATCTCCAGACCGTTTTTCAGCAAGAAGGATTCGTATGTTGCCAAGCTTGCGTACGCCCAGCATGAGTTGTATTCCTGATCCTTAACGGATGTGACATACCCCAAATCACGTGAACTGTAGTAGGACGGCAAATTATCCGTATCGTCCGATGCGGCCGCTCCTATGCCTCCCGAGCATATTATAACCGAGCATAAAAGAGCGCAGCATGCCGTTTTTTTTACCGAAAATCTTTTCATATTTTTTATACCTCAGAAATAAAAAGTATTTCAGATTATTATATCAAAGAATAGTATTGATGTAAAGAATATTCACAGTATTTTCACAAACACTAACAAGGAAAAATTTGTGTGAGAGTGATTTGATGCAAATGAGAACGGATTTGGCCATTGAGGCGCGTGAGATTGCCGGTGAGCGTATTGCAGGAATGGATTTTCGCGAGTATAGGGAAAATGATTTGAAAATATCAAGGCTTACTGTCAGAGACCAGCGTGCAAAGCAGACGTTGGGCAAAGACATAGGCACATATATTACAATTGAGCTACCGTCACTCACCGATAATTTTCGCGAGACAGATGAAAAAATAATGACCATAGGCGCGGAAATCCGCAGGCTGTTGCCGGTAAACGGTTTGCTTCTTGTTGTGGGGCTTGGCAACAAGGATATTACGCCCGATTCACTGGGACCCAAAACCGGCGGAAGGGTGCTGGCAACAAGACACATAACAGGTGAGATTGCGCGCGCCTCAGGGCTTGACAGGCTCAGGCCCGTAGCCGTAATGAATACCGGAGTAACAGGGCAGACAGGTATTGAAACAGGAGAATATATTCTGAGTATTGTAAAGCGCATTCGTCCCAACGCGGTTGTAGCGATTGACGCTCTGGCGTCACGCAGACCTGAAAGGCTTGGCAAAACCGTTCAGATAAGCGACGCGGGAATATCCCCCGGAGCGGGTGTTGGAAATCACCGCACAAGGATAAATCAGGAAACCCTTGGAGTGCCTGTAATCGCGATAGGTGTTCCGACCGTTGTTGACGCTGACACCTTCGCAAGCGATTTGCTGGGGGAAGATACTGTCAGGCGCGGTGCTTATCCGTTTCCTCATAGAGAACAGCTTATTGTGATTCCGCGGGAAATAGACCTCCTGACAGAGCGGGCTTCAAGACTGCTCGGCTTTTCTCTGAATGCGGCAATACAAAACAATTTTGACTTAAAAGAGCTTATTTCCCTGATGTAGAGTCAGGGAATTTTTTTGCCTTAATACGCATATATATAACCATTAAGCAGGTGGTTTTTTGATGCTGAAAGGAAGAATAATAAAAGGAATAAAAGCTTTTGTTTCAATCGGACTGGTTTTTACGGCGGTAGTATGTGTTTTAAGGCGGCTGCCGGAGGTTTTTAATAACAATGACGCCGCTTTGGCCGCGGCGGCATTTACACTAACCGACGGAAAATATTATGCGGAAAGCGGTACAGTGCCGGAGACAACATACGGTGCGGCTGAGCAAACACATTCGGAACAAACAACATTGGCGGCAGTAAATTACTCCGACTCTCGAAATAGAGATAAGAGCGGCTATTACGACAGCTTTGCCGATCACAGCGGCGAGGCGGTTTATGAAGTTGAACAGAAAACAATCGGTTCGTTTGGAACAAAAGTAGACGGCTGCTTTGTCAAAAACTACACCGAACTTGATGTGGACTTTTCAAAGCTGCTTAATAACGCTTTGCCGTTTACCGTTAAAAAGAATAGCGACAAACCTCAGGTGCTTATATATCATACGCATACCGGTGAAGCTTACCTTGATGCCGACGTCGACTATTTTTACGAGTCATTTTATTCTCGAACAAACAACAACAGCTTTAATGTTGTTGCGGTAGGGGACGCCATTGCCGGTGTGCTTGAGAAAAACGGAGTAAAGACCATTCACGATACCACTGTTCACGATTCAACTTATAACGGCTCATATGATCGAAGTGCTCAGACCGTTATGGATAATATGAAAAAACACCCTGAAATCAAGGTGGTGCTTGATATTCACCGCGACGCGCTGGGATCTGAAGAGAAGAAAGTAAAAACCGTATTTGAACACAACGGCAAAAAGGGCGCCCAGATAATGATTCTATCGGGCTGCGACCCGGATAACGAGCGCGGTTTTCAAAATTGGCGCAATAATCTGAGCTTAGCTTTAAAAATTCAAAATACGGCAGAAAAGCTTTATCCCGGAATGACGCGCCCGATGGATTTTGGATATTTCGCCTATAACGAATACATTTGTGACGGCTCGCTTCTGATTGAAATAGGCACCGACGCCAACTCGATTGACGAAGCCGAGTATTCGGGCATGCTTCTCGGCGACGTATTGTCAAGAGTTTTATAAGAAATCTCTTGCATTGCGTCACATTATTTGCTATAATATTTTTAAATATGTAGTAAACAGAGGTAACTGCAATGTTAAGAAAATTTTTCAGAATAGTTTTGCCTTGTTTAATGTCATTAATGGTATTGGCTTCGGCTTCTTCAATAAATGCGTTTGCCGTAGAAAAAAATGACTTGGATATTCAGGATATTATTGACATCTTTACTGGTGACGATGACCAAACAGACCCTGTCCCTGATACCGATCCTGCCACATACCCGACAGATCCGGAGCCTGAACCAACCGAGCCCGAACCAACCGAGCCGGTTCCTGTAACTACCGAGCCTGTTACCACCAAACCTGCTCCTGTTACTACAGAGCCTGTCGAAACCGTTGCGCCCACAACGGAAAATGCAGGCGGAGGCGTTGATGATCACGGCGGCAACGTTCCTTTCAATACCAAACCGCTTATAGAGAACAAGAGCGATATTGATAAATCAATCAGCACTAAAACTTATTCAACCGACTATACTGCGGGCATTGTTTCGTGGATCTGTGTCGGCGTTGGTCTTATCGTAATTCTTGTTATGCTGGTATCTACCAAAATCAGCGGCAGAAAATCAGGTCGGAGAGGTATATGACGTCAAATAGTATAGGCGGTGTAATCCTTCCTTCAAAAGCGCTGCTCGCTCCTATGGCAGGCGTTACCGACCGCGCGTACAGAGAGCTGTGTATGAGCATGGGCGCGGGTTTTTGTGTCAGTGAAATGGTAAGCTCAAAGGCGCTGTCGTTCGGCAGCAAAAAAAGCGAGGAGCTTATGGATATTTCAGCTGAGGAGCGTCCCTGCGGAATTCAGATTTTCGGTGATGATCCGCTTTGTATGGCTGAAGCGGCTGAGGCTGCAATGCGCCACAACCCCGATACTATTGATATCAATATGGGCTGTCCCGCGCCGAAAATCAGCGGCAACGGCAGCGGAAGCGCTCTTATGAAGAACCCTGAGCTGTGCGGCAGAATTACCGAAGCGGTTGTAAGGGCGGTCAATGTCCCCGTTACGGTAAAAATCCGTAAGGGCTGGGATGATGAAATGATAAACGCTCCCGAGGTTGCCAAAATCTGCGAACAGGCCGGAGCGTCCGCGATTACAATCCACGGCAGAACCAGAAAGCAATTTTACAAGCCGCCTGTCGATTATGATATTATCCGTCAGGTAAAACAGAGCGTCAGTATTCCCGTAATTGCAAACGGCGACGTAGACAGCGCTCAAAAGGCGAAGCAGGTGCTCGATTATACGGGCTGTGACTTTGTTATGGTAGGCAGAGCGACGCTCGGCAATCCGTGGATATTCACTCAGATAAACGCGTATCTGGATAACCCCGACGCTGTTCTGTATTATCCGTCAATTGAGGAAAAGCTTGACACCATGGTTGCCCAGGTGGCGAAAATGGTCGAATATAAAGGTGAATACATTGCTTTGCGACAGGCGAGAAAGCTTGCGGCGGGCTACTTCAAGGGGATTCGCGGAGCCGCTTCTTTTAGGAACGAAGCCGGTAAAATTGAAACTCTTGATGATTTAATTCGTTTAAAGAATAAAGTCTTAAAAGAATATTAACATATATCAAATCAAGTACAAAGGGGAATTTTAAAATGAATGAATTAACAAACATCGCGTCCTTGGAATATCTCAAGGAATACGATCCCGCCGTTGGCGAGGCAATGGACAAGGAGCTTAAGCGTCAGCGCAGAAATCTTGAGCTGATTGCCAGCGAAAACATCGTTACACCCGCTGTTATGGCGGCAATGGGCAGCCATCTGACCAACAAATACGCCGAGGGCTATCCCGGAAAGCGTTACTACGGCGGCTGCGAATGCGTAGACATCGTAGAGGAAATCGCCCGTCAGCGCGCATGCGAGCTGTTCGGTGCCGAGCACGCAAACGTTCAGCCTCACTCGGGCGCTCAGGCTAACATGGCAGTTTACTTTGCCATGCTCAACCCCGGCGATACCGTTATGGGTATGAACCTCAACGAAGGCGGCCACCTCACTCACGGCTCGCCCGTAAATATGTCGGGTAAGTATTTCAACTTCGTTCCTTACGGCGTTGACAGCGTTACTCACCGCATTGACTATGACAAGGTTCTTGAAATTGCCAAGGAATGCAAGCCCAAGCTTATTGTAGCCGGCGCTTCCGCATATCCCAGAATTATTGACTTCCCTCGCCTCAGAGAAATCGCCGACGAAGTTGGCGCTTATCTGATGGTTGATATGGCTCACATCGCGGGTCTTGTAGCGGCAGGCGTTCATCCCAATCCCGTTCCTTACTGCGAGTTTGTTACAACTACCACTCATAAAACCCTTCGCGGCCCCCGCGGCGGTATGATTCTCTGCCGTGAAGAGTTTGCAAAGCAGATCGACAAGGCTATTTTCCCCGGAACTCAGGGCGGCCCTCTTATGCATACAATCGCCGCTAAGGCCGTATGCTTCGGCGAGGCCCTCAAGCCCGAGTTTAAAGAGTACGGCGCTAAGATTGTTTCCAACTGCAAGGCGCTTGCCGACGGTCTTTTAAAGCGAGGCTGCAAGCTTGTATCCGGCGGCACCGACAACCATGTTCTGCTTATTGACCTTCGCGATTCCGAAGTAACAGGCAAGGAGCTTGAGGCTCGTCTTGATGACTGCTACATCACCGTAAACAAGAACACCATTCCCGGTGAGCCCCGCTCTCCGTTTGTTACCAGCGGCGTCAGAATCGGCACAGCGGCTGTTACAACACGCGGTCTCAACGAGGAAGATATGGACAAAATCGCCGAGTACATTACCCTTGTTCTCAACGACTATGAGAACAGCAAGGAAAAGGTAAGAGCAGGCGTTGAGGAAATCTGCAAAAAATATCCTCTTTACGAATAATTCGATTATAGAATAAAGGGCTGTCTTAACGATAGCCCTTTTACATCATTCAATTAATGGTGATACATATGAACAAACCACTAGCGGACCGTTTCCGCCCAAAGTCGCTTGACGATATTGTAGGACAAAAGCACCTGCTCGCCGAGGGAAAGCCGCTGCGAAGAATTATCGAAAGCGGCGAGATACCGAACCTTATTTTTTACGGTCCTTCGGGCGTGGGCAAGACCACTTTAGCCACATACATAGCCAATAAAACGAATAAAACGCTGCGCAAGCTCAACGGCACGACCGCCTCTACCTCCGACATCAAGGAGATTGTGTCACAGCTGGGCACATTTTCGGGCATAAACGGGATTTTGCTTTACCTTGACGAAATTCAGTACTTCAACAAAAAGCAGCAGCAAACCCTGCTTGAATTCATCGAAAATGGAAGCATTACTTTAATTGCGTCCACCACCGAAAACCCCTATTTTTATGTTTACAACGCTATTTTAAGCCGCTCAACCGTGTTTGAGTTCAAGTCTGTTGAGCCCGACGAGGTGGAAAAGGCTGTTTACCGCGCGGCAAAGCTGCTTGAGGAGGAGCAGGGGATTGAGGTCGAGCTTCCCAAAGCCTGCGCCAAAAAGATAGCTCAGGGCTGCGGCGGCGACGTGCGCAAGGCGATGAACGCGGTTGAGCTTTCGGTAATAGCTGCCGACCGCGACGGCGACAAGCGGATTATCACCGAAGAAATCGTAGGCGGTTTGGTTCAGCGCAGCGCTATGAAATATGACAAGGACGGCGACGAGCACTACGACATTGTTTCAGCCTATCAGAAAAGCATGCGCGGCAGCGACCCTAACGCGGCGCTCCATTACCTCGGAAGATTGCTTGAAGCAGGGGATCTGCCCTCGGCGTGCCGTCGGCTCATGGTCTGCGCCTGTGAGGACGTAGGGCTTGCGTATCCTCAGATTATCCCGATTGTAAAGTCCTGTGTTGACATCGCTCAGGCTGTGGGGCTTCCCGAGGCGCGTATTCCGCTTGCCGACGCGGTAATAATGGTCTGCAACGCCCCGAAATCCAATTCGGGCAACATGGCGATTGACGCCGCTTTGGCTGATATCCGCCGCGGCAAAACAGGTCCCATTCCGCGACAGCTTCAAAATAAGCACTATGACGGTGAGGACAACCAAAACAAGGGGCAGCATTATCTGTACCCTCACAGCTACCCGAACCACTACATCCCGCAGCAGTACCTGCCCGACGCGATAAAAGACAGCGTTTATTACCATTTTGGCGACAACAAAAACGAGCAGGCGTTCAAGACTTATTGGGATAAAATAAAAGGACATGATTAAAATTGAAAGGCGGTGTACTTATGGAGTTTACGCCTGTCGCGTATATTTATAACGACTTCCCCTCAAAATTCGGACTGCCCAGGCAGAGCGGAATGTCGGAACACCTGCTCTCAAAAATCGTAATGGAAAAGAGCTTCGATAATATCGAGGCTTTTAGGGGCATTGAGGATTTTGAGTATCTTTGGCTCATCTGGCTTTTTGAGCCGATGGGCAAGAGGGAATGGTCGCCCACAGTCCGTCCGCCAAAGCTCGGCGGCAATAAGCGCATGGGGGTGTTCGCCACACGCTCGCCAAACCGACCCAACCCGATCGGGCTTACGCGGGTAAAGTTTGTTTCAATCGAGCACAGCGCTTCAAAAGGAACAGTTCTTACGGTAGCTGGCGCTGATTTAATGAGCGGAACCGCAATTCTCGATATTAAGCCTTACCTGCCTTACGCGGACAGCGTTCCTAAGGCGTATACAGGCCCTTACGGCCCGTCAAGGCAGAGTATTCTTGAGGTTGAGATACCCGATGAAATAGCCTCGCTGTTTACCGATGAGCAGTGCGCCGCGTTAAGAGAGGTGCTCTCTTTTGACCCAAGACCTGGCTATCAGACCGACGAGGAGCGCACCCACGGCTTCCCGTACGCGGGCTATGATATAAAATTCAAAGTCCAAGGACAGACGCTTAAAGTAATCGAAGTTAAGCAATTATTGAAATGAGTGAAGCAAATGAGATGTTTAATAGCGGATTTGGTGGTTGAGCTGAATCCCGAATATGACGAAACAAAAAAGCTTGCCAAGCCGTTTTTATACAGCGGCAGCCGTGAAACGGATATAGCACTTTCTTATTCGCAGGAATACTTTCTGGACTTGCTGAGCCGCAGGGCAGAGGGAGTAACCGAAGGTGAGATGGAAAACTTTGCGTTCAGCAATATGTTCAACCGCAGGGCTATTAATTTTTCCACAATGCTGGTTCATTCTTCCGCGCTCATTTATAACGGCGGCGCTTACCTTTTCTCAGCCAAGTCAGGTGTGGGAAAGTCGTTTCACACACGCCTCTGGCTTAAAGCTTTTGGTGATAAGGTGCATATCATGAATGATGATAAGCCCGTGGTGCGCCTTTATGGCGACCACGCCATAGCGTACGGAACGCCGTTTGACGGCGGCAGCGGAATCGCTTTAAATGAGAGCTTTCCTTTAAAGGCGATTGTTTTTCTCGAAAGGGGAGAAGAAAACAGCGTCCGAGTGCCGGACAGCAGAGAGGTTATTCAAAAGCTTTATTTTCAGACAGCTCATATGGTCAGCATGAATACAGCGGATAAAATGCTCCGAAACTTTGAAAAGCTCCTTTCGCTTACAAGCTTTTATATTCTTACTTGCAATATGGATATCGACGCGGCAAAGGTAGCTTTTGACGGAATAGTTAAACAATAAAACTTACGGGCAGACAGCGCAAGGCGCGTTATCTGCCTGTTTTTTGTCTGAATGAAACTGATCGTTTCAATACAAAATACATTTTGTCTATTGTTATTTTACACAACATGTTGTATAATTATATTAATTACACAATAAAAGGTGATAGTATGATTAAAACGCTTGCTTCACACATAAAAGGGTATATAAAGGCGTCCGTCGCCACTCCCTTGTTTATGATTCTGGAAGTTATAATGGAAATGCTTATTCCGCTTCTTATCAGCTCTATGATCGATCAGGGAATAAACCATACCGTAATCGAAAACGGAGTTGAAAAAGCCTCACCCGATATGGGGCACATTGTGCTCATGGGCGGGCTTATGCTGTTGTGCGCTTTGGTTGCCTTGTTCGGAGGAGCTATGGGAGGCGTGTTCGGCGCTAAGGCGTCCGCGGGCTTTGCTAGGAATCTCAGAACTGCAATGTTTGAAAACATCCAGACCTTTTCGTTCGCGAATATCGACAAGTATTCGACCGCTGGCTTGGTAACGCGCATGACGACCGATGTAACAAACGTTCAGAACGCTTACCAGATGATTCTGAGAATCTGTTTCCGAGCGCCAGTAAGCCTGATTGTCGCTATGACAATTACGATGATGATAAACGCTAAACTCGCAAGTATCTATCTTATAGCCGTAGTGTTTTTGGGAATTGTAATGTTCTTTTTAATCCGCAAAACACACAAGTATTTTACTCAGGTTTTTGAAAAGTACGACGAGCTTAACGCCAGTGTGCAGGAAAACGTCAACTCAATTCGTGTGGTAAAGGCGTTTGTCCGCGAGCACCATGAAATAACAAAATTTGAGCGCGCGACGCTTAATCTCTACATTCTTTTTGTAAAAGCCGAAAAGCTGATGGTTTCAGTTACTCCGCTGATGATGCTCACCGTTTACGCGTCGATTATCGCAATATGCTGGTTTGGCGCAAACATGATTGTCGGAAGTGAGCTTACAGCCGGAGAGCTGACAAGTATGCTTGCCTACTGCATGAATATCTTGATGAACCTGATGATGATTGCGTTCATCTTCATTATGCTCACCATGAGCCTTGCGAGCGGCAAGCGTATTTCGGAGGTTTTAAACGAAAAAGCTACTATACGCAATCCTGAGAACCCCGATTATGACGTTCCCGACGGCAGTATCGACTTTGAAAATGTTGTGTTCAGCTATTCGGAGAAGAGCGAAAAACCCGTTCTCAATAACATCAATCTTCATATAAAATCAGGTGAAACAATCGGAATTGTAGGCGGTACGGGCAGTTCAAAAACCAGCCTTGTAAACCTTATCGGAAGGCTTTATGACGTAAACGAGGGCTGTGTTAAAGTCGGCGGCAAGGACGTGCGCGGCTATGATCTCGAGGTTCTGCGCGACAAGGTTTCGGTTGTGCTTCAAAAGAACGTTCTGTTTTCGGGGACAATTCTCGATAATCTCCGCTGGGGCAATGAAAACGCCACCGAGGAGGAATGTATTCAAGCGTGCAAACTTGCGTGCGCAGACGACTTTATACGCGATTTTCCCGACGGCTACAATACAAAAATTGAGCAGGGCGGCACAAACGTTTCCGGCGGTCAGAAGCAGCGCCTTTGCATAGCCAGAGCGCTCCTTAAAAAGCCGCTGATTCTTATTCTCGACGACTCCACAAGCGCGGTTGATACCGCCACAGACGCAAAAATCCAAAGGGCGTTTGCCGAGGAAATCCCCAACACCACAAAGCTGATTATCTCACAGCGCATTTCAAGTGTTGAGGGCGCCGACCGTATTGTAGTTCTGGAAAACGGTGAAATCAACTCTGTCGGCACCCATGAAGAGCTCATGGAGAACTGCAAGATTTACAGCGAAACATATATTGCGCAAACCGTAGGCGCAGGCGACTTTGACAAGAAAGGAGAGAAGTAATATGGCAGGACCTACCCCGGGACACAGAAGAAATACTCAGCCGCGCGCGAAAATTGAAGACCCGAAAAAGAGCATGAAAACCTTTAAGCGACTGCTCGCGCTCATATTTAAGCGATATAAGGTTCATATGATTTTTGTATTTGTATGCATAATCATAAGCGTTCTCGCAAGCGTTCAGGGAACCATGTTCATTAAGTCCTTCTTTGACGATTACATCACTCCTTTGGTTAATCAGGTTTCCGAGGGGAAGGAGGCGGATTTTGTTCCGCTGCTTTTAGCGCTTTCGCGTGTTGCGGTTTTCTATTTAATCGGAGCGCTGGCAACCTACGTGCAGTCGCGGATTATGATCTACGTTACCCAGGGTACTATGCGCGACCTCAGAAACGATATTTTCCGTCACATGGAAAGCCTGCCGATTAAGTACTTCGACACTCATAAGCACGGCGATATTATGAGCGTCTACACCAACGACGTAGACACTCTGCGCCAGATGATAAGCCAGAGTATGACACAGGTTTTCAACAGTGTTATCACTATCGGCGCTGTGCTGGCAAGCATGTTTACGCTCAGCATACCTCTTACTCTGCTCACGCTTCTTATGGTGGCGGTAATGATTTTCGTTTCAAAAATCCTGGCGGGTAAAAGCGGCAAGTATTTTGTCGCTCAGCAAACCGACCTGGGAAAGGAAAACGGCTTTATCGAGGAAATGATGAAGGGTCAGAAGGTTGTCAAGGTCTTTAATCACGAGAAGAAAAGCGTTGAGGAATTTAACGAGCTTAATGACAAGCTCTTCAACAGCTCATACAACGCCAACATGTTCGCGAATATCATCATGCCCATTAACGGTCAGCTCAGCAATGTAAGCTATGTGCTTTGCGCGATTGTCGGCAGTATTCTTGCCGTTACCTGCGAAGGTATTCCCGTTCTAAGCCTTTCACTCGGCTCGCTTGTCAGCTTTCTGACGTTTAACAAAAACTTTAACCAGCCCATCAGCCAGGTAAGCCAGCAGTTCAACAGCATTGTAATGGCTTTGGCGGGAGCTGAAAGAATTTTTGCCCTGCTCGATGAAGAAAGCGAGGAGGACAACGGATATGTTACTCTCGTCAACGCCGAGTACAAGGACGGCAAACTCACTGAAACCGATAGGCGCACAGGCATATGGGCATGGAAGCACACCCATCAGGCAACGGGTGAAGTCGAGTATAAGCCTCTGCGAGGAGATTTGGTAATGGACGACGTTGATTTCGGCTATACCGACGACAAAATAGTACTTCACAACGTTGATATCTACGCAAGACCCGGTCAGAAAATCGCGTTTGTAGGCTCAACGGGAGCGGGCAAAACGACAATTACAAACCTTATTAACCGTTTCTACGACATTCAGGACGGCAAAATCCGCTATGACGGAATAAATGTCAATAAAATAAAAAAATCCGATTTGCGGCGCTCTCTGGGCGTAGTATTGCAGGAGACAAACCTGTTTTCGGACACCATAATGGAAAATATAAGATACGGAAGGCTTGACGCTACGGACGAGGAGGTAATCGCGGCGGCGAAGCTTGCGAACGCCGACAGCTTTATTCGCCAGCTTCCAGACGGATACAACACCGTGATTAAGGCTGACGGCGGCAACCTCAGTCAGGGACAGCGCCAGATGCTCGCGATTGCCAGAGCAGCGGTTGCCGATCCGCCCGCGCTGATTCTTGATGAAGCTACAAGCTCTATTGATACCCGCACAGAAAAGATGGTTCAGGACAGCATGGATAAGCTGATGAAGGGCAGAACCACCTTTGTAATCGCTCACCGCCTTTCCACTGTCAAGAACTCGGATTGCATTATTGTTCTTGAACAGGGCAGAACCATCGAGCGCGGTACTCACGAGCAGCTTCTTGAGCAAAAGGGCAAATACTATCAGCTATACACAGGCAAAGCGAGTTAAAGATATGAAACAAAGCTTTAAAACCATATTAAAAATCATTATTTCCTCTCTGGTCACGGCGGCAATTCTGTGTTCATGCTCACTCGATTTTCTTTTTGATGACGAAGGAGAAAAGCAGTATGAGGGAAAGCTCGCGGTGCATTTTCTTGATGTCGGTCAGGGAGATTCAATTTTCATCGAACTTCCCAACGATCAGACAATGCTTATTGACGCGGGTGAAAACTACCATGGAGAGGGAATAATCAACTATATCAAAAAGGCGGGGCACAGTAAAATCGATTACCTTGTTGCAACGCACCCTCATTCCGACCATATCGGCTCAATGCCGTATATTGTTAGGAATTTTGACATTGGCTCTGTGTATATGCCTAAGTTAACTACAACTACAAAACTGTACGAAAGCTTGCTAAAGGCGGTAAAAAGCAAAAAGCTGACAGTGAAAAACGGCAAGGCGGGAGTTAATATTGTTAAGACAGATGACTTATCGGTTGATATTATAGCGCCGACAAAAATTGATGAGAGCAACCTCAACAACTGTTCAATCGTAATTATGCTCACATTCGGAGATAATTCGTTCCTGTTAACGGGTGATGCCGAAACAGGGGAGATGAAAAGCGTGAAAGCAAAAATAAGCGCTGATGTGCTTAAAGCGGGGCATCACGGCAGCAAGAATTCCACTACCAAAAGTTTGCTGAAAAAAATCAAACCTGAAATAACTGTTATTTCCTGCGGCAAAAACAACGAATACGGTCACCCTAATAAAGATGTGCTGACAATGCTTAAAAATATAAAATCCAGCGTTTACCGAACCGATAAAGACAAAACGATAATTGTGGTATCGGACGGAAAAAATCTGACTGTCAGCACTGATAATCAATCAATAAAGAGGGCAAGCTGATGAAAAGATTTACAGTTGACAGAATAGAGGGCGACAAGGCGATTCTGGAATGTGAAAACGGCACAACTGCGGTTTTTGATAGGAGCGCGCTCCCAAAGTCTATTAAAGAGGGCGATGTTTTGAGATTCGACAACGGCAGTTGTTATCTTAACGCCGCTGAAACCGAGCAACGCCGAAAAAAAATTCAAAAGCTGATGTCCTCGCTGTTTGAGGATTAAAAAGTTTAGACAGGGGCGGCGAATAACCGCCCCGCAAATATTTTTTAAAATACTATTGACAATCAATCACAGGTATGATATAATAACTGCTGTTGAGAAAAAATGCGAGTGTGCTGGAATAGGCAGACAGGCACGTTTGAGGGGCGTGTGTCTTTGACGTACGGGTTCAAGTCCCGTCACTCGCACCAA
>OMYD01000120.1 GCA_900315195.1 uncultured Eubacteriales bacterium
CTGTATGGCGCAAGAGCCTGTACAGCCATGCCCGTAACGTCAGGGTCGGAGTTTTCATCAAGGCCCCATCCCCCATCGGTATGCTGATTTTCGCATATTTCGGCAATCAGTCTGTCGCGGATATCCTCAGCCGGATAGTATCGGCATGAATCCAGTGCGATCAACGCCCAGATCACTCCGTTAATCCCCTGCTTTTTCACATAATCAAAATCTGAAAGCGGCTTAATCAGATTGTATCCTCCTATATTGGCGGCGTTTTCTCCGATCGCCGAAAGTGCTAGTACAACACGGGAATTATCGCTTGATTTTCTCTTATGAAGCCGATCAGAACTGACAGATTTAACGTAACTTTTTACAGCTCCATAATATGACTGTTTCTGTTCATCATTCAGTTTTTCGCTTCTGGCAAGTCCGATTACAAGCCATTCACCACCGATTGACCCAACCTGTGGGATAAAAATATCGCTTAAATATTCAGCGGTTTCATTGAATTTGCTTTTGTTTTCCGCAGATAAAGCTGATACGGAAAGCGCGCATATTATCAGCATAAGTGTTATTAATCCTGAAATAACCTGTCTTATTCTTTTACGCACGCTGATCCCTCCCGATTTTAAGCTTCAAATTCAGCAATAATTCGCTGAATTGCAGTTGCGTCCATAATATCAACTTTTTTATCACCGTTTATATCAGCAATCGCTTTCTGCTCGTCGCTGAGCTCCTCAAACTCCGCAAAGCTGCGCTGCAAAATAGTTACATCACCAATATCGAGCTTTCCGTTAGTGTTGAGGTCGCCCAAAAGCGGTACATATTTGACTTTGAAGGTATACACGCTTTCTTCAGCTGTACCTGCCCAACTGTTCATCGTGGGCCATGCCGGATTGCCAACACCGATATATACTACATCACCGTCTTTTACGGGGACTTTTTTTCCTCCGCGGTAATCAGCTCCGTTAACCTCGGGCTGATACTCGTTTTTATATACTCTTGCCTGATAATTCTTATTTGTCGGCACTGCAAAGAATCTGAAATATAAGAACCTCTGAACCCGAATTCATCTTCGGAAAGTGTGGTGTTAAAATCACCGTAAAGGCTGCCTACGTCGGCGCCCCAAGCACAGGTGTACATCATAACGATATCATCGCCTGCCTGCAAGCCGCCGTTAGCAACGGTATATGCTCCTGTTCCGTCAGATGTGAACCAATTGTTGAGCGTAGCCATCCAGCCGCCGTTTCCGTTATACGCATATTCTGATAAGCCGTTTATCTCCGAAATATAGCCGTATTCGGAAACGGTAAAAGAATAGTCGTTTTCGGAAACAGCACGCTCAATTACGCTTTCCATTGAATCATCATCGTTAAGCGTGACCGCTGCGCTGAACAGCACTCCGCTCCAGGGCGCGCCATTCTCTTTTGAGTAGGTGTTGTTTACGACTTTTACGCTGACGGTACTATCGGTTTCTTCGGCGCTGACGCTGATTACGCTAAACGCCGCCGCAAACATAGTTACCGCCAAAATGATTGACAACAGTTTTTTCATAAAAATTCCTCCAATAAAAAAATGCTTTTCTATAAAGAAAAGCACAACATCAAAACCGCAGGTTATTTTGCGGTTTGTTTTGGCTGTGCTTCTTCTTGTCCAAGAATACAGATCCAAGCCAACGCGGAAGTAGCCCGACTCATTTCAAATGAAATACACGGTAATGACAGTTGCTGCGGATTCTGACCGCATTCCCTATTACCTGCCCGAATGGACAGAACGCGAAAGCTGTATTTATTTTCTAAAAGAATTATATCATAAACGCCACGGTTCGTCAATCTTCGTGCCGTTTGATTTTTCCAATAGGAAGCTGAACAAAAATAACCGCGGCAAACACAATTACACATCCTAAAATCTGTAAACCCGTAAGGCTTTGGTCCTGTGTTAATAAGTTCCATTTCCAAGCGAAAAAGCCCGCAACAGCAGAGATTACCGACTCAAAGCTCATTATCATGGCGGCAACGGTGGGGTTGAAATTACGCTGACCGAGAATCTGCATAGTATAAGCAACTCCGCTGGACATTATTCCCGTATAAAATATTGGAATCAACCCGCTATGAAGCTGATCAAAAGACGGCTTTTCCAAGATGATCGCGATAATTCCGCAGATAACGGAGCTTACAAAGAACTGAATGCAGGACAGCAGCACACCGTTTGTTTTAGGCGCAAAGAAATCGATAATCATAATATGAACCGAAAAGAAAACCGCACAGACAAAAACTAGCAAATCACCCGATTCAATGTAGAATCCGTCTTTAACGCAAAGCAGGTACATACCGCACATAGCGGCAAAAGCGCCGATCCAAACTGTAAAATGACATCTGCGTCGCAAAAACAAACCTAAAATCGGTGTAAGAATAATGTATAAAGTTGTAATAAATCCCGCCTTGCCGACTGATGTATACTTAACGCCGTATTGCTGAAACATAGTTGCGGTGCCCAAAGCAAGGCCGCACAGCACGCCTGAGATAAGAGTAAGGCGCTTTGGTATTTTTTTAAGTGGGATTTCATCACTGTCCGCAAGAAAACCGGGGTGATAGTATTTTATTATTAAAATCGGAAGCAAAAACAAGAATCCGAGAAAATAACGGGAGGCGGTAAAAGTAAAGGGTTCCATGCTGTCGTTTCCCATTGATTGAA
>OMYD01000048.1 GCA_900315195.1 uncultured Eubacteriales bacterium
GTGTTTTTACCTTGACTTCACTTTTTCATTCAAGCATATAAAGCTTAAATTTAAGTTAGGGTGATAATATGCTTAGATTCATCTTAGGCAAAGGCGGCACGGGAAAAACCGCCTATATATACAACAGAATAAAGGAACTGGTGCAAAACGGCGAGGAGCAGGTGCTCATGCTGGTTCCCGACCAAAGCACCTTTGAGGCGGAAAAAGCCTTTCTTGAAATTCTGGGAGCAAAACAGTGCAAGCGTGTAGAGGTGTTCGGGTTTGACGGAATGTGCCGCCACGTTTTTCAAAAGACTCATGCTCTGCCGTTAAATGTTATCGACAACGGTACACGCGCCGTACTTATGAGCGTAGCGCTTGAACAGCTAAGCGAAAAGCTGACGCTGCTTAAGTCGCGCAGAACGCGAGCGGTGACCGAAATGCTTTTAGGCACGCTTTCCGAATGCAAAAAGAGCAATATCTCAACCGAAATGCTGCGCGAAGCCGCAAACAATATTAATGACGAAACTCTATGTACAAAACTGAATGAAACCGCTCTTGCGCTCGACACTTTTGAAGCGTTGCTGTCACAGAGCTATGTGGATCCGCTTGATAACCTTGATCGATTGAAAAAAATTCTTCTAAAGAATGATGATATTTTTAAAAATCAAGTAATGTTTGTAGACGGCTTCAGCGGCTTCACTAAAGCTCAGCTTGAAATACTCAGACTGCTGATTTCACGCTGCCGAGAGGTTAATGTTACCCTGACTCTTGACCCCGATGGCAGCAAAAGCGAGGATGTTTTTAAGATATCTCAGGCTACATATGATACGCTCAAGGATATTGCAAAGCGCGATTTTGCCGAAATTAAAGCACCCGTTAAACTAACCGGCGCGCCGCGTTTTGAAAATGAGGCTATTGCCCGACTTGAGGAGAATATCTTTCGCCGCCATTTTGAGCCTTGCGAAGATGAGCCGAGGGACGTAACCGTATACAGCGCCGCTGATCTTCACGATGAGTGTGAGTTTGTCGCGCGCCGAATAAAGCGGCTTGTTATAGAAAAGGGATGCCGATACGGCGATATCTCGATTATCTGCCGCGACGAGAAGAATTACCGTGGAGTTCTTGACGTTATTCTTGAAAAATACGATATTCCGTTCTTTATGGACATCCACCGCGATATTAATGTAAAGCCGGCTGTGCGGCTTATAAATTCTATTTTTCGCCTTATAACCGAAGGTTTTGACCGCGAGGACTTTTTATCGCTATTGAAAACAGGGTTAACTTATATTTCCGATAAAGAAATAAGCAGTTTCGAAAACTACATTTATATCTGGAATCTTAGCGGAAAGCGGCTTTGCGAGCCGTTTACGCTAAACCCGCGCGGATACGCCGATGAATTCACCGAAGCCGACAAAAAAGAGCTTTCAGTCTGTGAGTCGGTAAGAAAAAGCGTCTCTGAGCCTCTGCTTGCGTTCAGGGAGGAGATAAAGGACAAAAACGGTAAGGAGATTACCGAGCTGCTTTATCGCTTGCTGGTGACGCTGGACGCCCCTAACGCTCTGTCAAGGATGTATGATTCGCTTGAAACGAACGGCGAAAAGGGTATGGGCGCTGAGCAGATCCGCGTATGGGGGCTTTTAATGGAGGCTTTGGACAAAACGGTTGCGGCTGTGGGCGAACTTCCGTTATCGGCGGAGAGATATTATGAGCTGCTTACAATTCAAATTTCTAATATAGAATATTCGCAGATTCCGCAGACCCTCGACTGTGTAACGGTCACCACGGCGCAGCGTGTCCGCGGCGCGTCACTTGAAGCGGCGTTTTTAATTGGCTGCTGCGATGGTGAATTTCCCGCTGTCCCGCGTGCTTCAGGATTGTTTTCAAGCTACGAAATCAAGCAGCTTCAGCTTAACGATATCGACATCAGCGACGATTTTTCATACATAGCCAATCTTGAAACGTTTATCGCGTACTGCGCTGTTATTGCTCCGTCGCAGTATTTGTATGTCAGTTTCCCGTTGATTGATATGGAGGGTGAAAAAAAGAAACCATCCTCAATAATAAAAGAAATTATCAAAGTCTTTCCTAATATTAGAGTTACCGATAAAGTTGACTACGACTCACGACTCGATTCAATGTTTGCTTTGACTCCGGCTTTTGAGGAATACGCCAGATCGCTTTCTGGCAATAATACAGAGCTTAAAGGGCTTGGCGAGTTCTTTGCCGAGCACACGGGTTATTCTTCCGGCACTGAGGCGGTAAAGCGCGCACTTGACCGCTCGCCTTTTAAAATTGAAAACCCTGCCAATGCCAGACTTCTTTTCGGAGAAAATCTGACAGTTTCGGCTTCACAGGTGGAAAAATTCAGCAAATGCTGTTTTTCGTATTTTTGCTGCTACGGTTTGCGTGTGCGCGAAAGGCTAAAGGCGGAAATAAACCCTATGGAATACGGCACAATGGTGCACTATATTCTAGAGCGCTTTTTTACAGAATATTCTAAAAAGGAATATTCCGAAATGACTGACGAACAGTTGTCAAAGTTTATTCACAGCACGGTTGACGCATATCTTGAGGGTTACCTGGGCGGCAGAGTAGGTAAGGAAAAATCTTTTCTTTACAGGCTTGCGGTGCTTTGCGACAATATCCTGCTGCTTCTGCGCCATCTTATTGATGAGCTTTGCCAAAGCGACTTTTCGGTTGCCGACTGCGAACTTAAAATCGGAGGAGATATTCCTGCTTATACACTTAAACTGCCCACAGGTGAGAATATCGCGGTTTGCGGAAGCGTTGACAGGGTGGATATCATGCATACCAAAAACGGCGATTACCTCCGTGTTATCGACTATAAATCAGGCGGAAAAGCGTTTAAGCTTTCTGATATCCTTTTCGGGTTGAATCTTCAAATGCTTCTTTACCTTTGCTCAATCGAAAAAAACGGCACAGAGCGTTACGGTGAAATCACGCCCGCGGGAATACTGTATATGCCGGCCGTTGTCCCAAATTTCAGCGCTGACGGAATGGACGAAACTGCTGTTAATAATAAAATATCCGATACCTTTAAAATGAACGGTCTGCTGCTCGATGATGTCCGTGTTATAAAGGGTATGGACAAAACCGAGGGAGCGAAATATATTCCCGTTAAAATAAAAAACGGAAGCAATGTTAAATCCGACAGCCTGGCCACTCTGGAACAGTTCGGAAAGATATTTCAAAAGCTAAATGACACTGTGTCTAAAATGGGTGAAAAGCTGTTTGGCGGCGACATTGCGGCGGCTCCTTTAAAAGGAGCCGCGGACGCATGCCAATACTGCCCGTACGACAGCGTTTGCGGATATAGACAGAGTGACCCCGTCAACGTGTTCTCTATGAAAAACGATGAGGTATTAAAACGTATCGACGAAGAACAAAACGAAGATAATAAGGAGGTGAGCAGCGATGAAGCGTGAATGGACGCCGCAACAGTATAACGCAATAACCGCGACCGACGGCTCTGTGCTTGTGTCGGCTGCCGCGGGCTCCGGCAAGACTGCAGTACTTGTTGAGCGCGTTATCCGCCTCATAACATCTCCCGACAAGCCAATTGACGCTGACAGGCTGCTTGTCGTTACCTTTACACGCGACGCAGCCGCCGAAATGAAGCAGCGCATATCGCAGGCTTTGGCAGCGCTTCTGGAGGACGACCCGTTCAATCCTCAGCTTTTAAGACAAAGCAAGCTGCTTTACACCGCGTCTATCTGCACTATAGACAGCTTTTGCGGAGATTTGGTAAAGGAATACTTTCATACTCTGGGAGTTTCCGCCGATTACCGAGTTGCCGACGACGCCGAGATAGAACTTATGAAAACCGCGGCTATGGACGTAGCCGTTGAGGCTTTTTATAACGAGGGCGGTGCCCGGTTTGGCAAGCTTCTCGACGCCTTCTCGGGCAAAGAAGGAGACCAAAACCTGAGAACCACCGTACAGAAGGTTCACAGATTTCTTGAAACCCAGCCGTTTCCTGATTTATGGCTTAAAGAGATGTATGAGGGTTACGGAGAAAGGTCTGTTACTAGTTCGGTCTGGGGCAGGATTATTATTGACTACGCTGTTCCCGCTGTCGCTCACTGCGTTAACCTGTGCGAAAGCTCCATTTGTATGCTTGGTGAGGCAGATGATAAGTTAAAGAACAAACTCGTTCCGATAATTGAGGACGATTTAATATATTTCCAAACCCTGCAAAACAGGCTTCTCGGTGAGAACTGGGATGCTATCGTCAGTGCTGCCCACAGCTTTTCCGCGAAGCAGCTCCGTCCCCCGAATGGGTATAAAGAAGACCCGATAAAGCTTGCGGTCGCCGCTAACAGAGAAAGAGTTAAGAACACGGTAAAGCGCCTTCAAAAGTATTTCTGCAGAACCGCTGATGAGGCGCACGATGAGTTTTCAGAGCTGCAAAAGCTTGTCGGGGTACTGTTTGATTTAGCGCGCCGATACATTCACGAGCTCGACGAGCTGAAGCGCAAAAAAAACGTGCTGACATTCTCTGACATTGAGCTGCTTGCCGTAAAGCTGCTCGCAGCTCCCGACGGCGAGGGCGGATATGTGAAAACGGCTCAGGGACACGAGATTTCAAACCGATTTGACGCGGTAATAGTTGATGAATACCAGGATGTAAACGATGTGCAAAACCTTATATTCAACTGTATGTCGCGCAATGAGCAGAATTTGTTTACGGTCGGTGACGTTAAACAGTGCATTTACGGATTTCGCCAGGCAAAGCCGCAGATTTTTGTAAACAGAAAGCAGAGGTATGCTCGTTTTAACCCCGAGAACCCAAGCTATCCAGCAACTATAATTCTTGATAAGAATTTTAGAAGCCGTGCCGAAGTGTGTGACACTGTTAATTTTATCTTTTCACGCCTTATGACCCGTGATACCGCGCAAATGGATTACACGCCAGATGAATACCTGAACGTAGGTTTTCCGTATGAGCCAGCCGAGTGCTGCGAAACCGAGCTTGCGGTCATAGACAAGTCCGTCTTTGACGAGTGCACGGGAACAGAGCTTGAAGCGGCGTATATAGCCCGACGAATCCGCGAAATAATGTCATCAAATATGACGGTTACAGATGGTGATGAAAAACGCCGCCCGACCTACAGCGACTTCGCGGTAATGCTGCGCAGCGCCAAAAGCAGCGCGCCTGTAATTGTCAAAGCTCTGAACGATCGCGGTATCCCGGCATACAGCGAGGAAAAAGAAAGCGTTTTTGATACTTTAGAGGTTAAAATTCTTCTTAATCTTCTGCGCGTTATCAATAATCCCACTTCTGATATTGCACTGCTCTCGGTGCTTTGCAGCCCAATTTACGGATTTACTCCCGACGAGCTGGCTCAGCTACGCGCGAAAAATCGCCGAATATCTCTTTTTGCCTCTATCGAGGCTTTTCAGTCGCAGAGCAAAAAGGCAGCTGCATTTATATCTCAGCTTAAAGTCATGCGCTCATGCGCATGTGTTACAACAGTTGATGAATTAATCGGCAGAGTACTTGAGCTGACATCGCTCGGAGCTGTAACTTGTGCGGTCAGCGGAGGTGATACTCCGCTTAAAAATCTTGATCTTGTCAGGCATTTTGCACGCTCTTATGAGGGCGGCGGCGGAAAGACGCTTTCGGATTTTATCGGTTTTACCGACAGGATGATTGAGGGTGGGGTAGAGATGACTTCAGCCGCGGCAAACGACGCCGAATCGCTTAACGGTGTTCGCGTGCTCAGTGTCCATAAATCAAAGGGCTTGGAATACCCGTTCTGCTTTCTGGCAGGAACTGCCAAGCGGTTTAATAAAAAAGACCTCAATTCCGATGTGCTTATTGATAACTACGCGGGACTCGGTATCAAGCGCAAGCAAGGTGTTTGCAGATTCAGCACATTGCCGCGTCTGGCGGTTGAAATTGAGATTGAACGCAATGAGCTTGCAGAAGAGCTCAGAATCCTGTATGTCGCGCTGACGCGCGCAAGAGAAAAGCTTATTATTACAGGCACGCTTTCAAACGCCGAAAAATACATCTCCGATACGGCATCTCAGCTAATGTTTAATAAAATAATTGACCCGTATACAGTTACCGGCTCCAATAAGCTTCTTGACTGGCTTACGCTGTGCGCCCTGTGCAACCCGTCCTCACGAAAGGATATGCTTAGAGAAGCTGAGCAGATAACCCTGCGCGACGATTATCCTGTCTGGAATTTCCGCATTATTAATTCTCCGGAGCAGCTTGCGCTGTCATTTAACAGTGAGGATTTGCTCCGCGCTAAGGGTGAAAACCGTATAACCGAGCAGAACTACGCGGAGATACTCTCTTGGAATCTTTCATATCAGTATCCAAACGCCGCGGCGACAACTCTGCCGCAAAAGGTAAGCGCCTCGCAAATTGCTCATACTCAAAGCGATGATTACTTTGAGAAGATTATCGCCAAGCCGCGTTTTCTCAGCAAGGAACATAGTTCGGCGGTTGAGCGCGGCTCGGCTCACCATCAGTTTTTGCAGTACTGCGACTTTACTCTTGCCAGAAAGAGCATTGATGAAGAAATCAATCGTCTTGAGAGCGAGGGCGTTTTAAGTGCTGAACAGGCGGCGTTAATTGACCGCCATGGTCTTGAAAAGCTCGTACATAACGGTCTGTTTGATCGCGTAATCGCTTCGCCTGAGCTCTACCGAGAGGAGCGTTTCACCGTAAAAATACACCCTGCGCTTATTTCTGACGATTATCCCGATACGGATGATGAAATCGTAATGCAGGGCGCGGTTGACCTCGCCTTTGAGGAAAATGGAAAAATCGTCATTGTAGACTATAAAACCGACCGTGTGCGCGATATTCAAAAGCTTGTTACGCTTTATAAAAAACAGCTGGAGTTGTATAAGGAAGCAATGAGACAAACTCTTGAGAAAGAGGTTTCCGAGTGCCTAATTTGCTCGGTTGCTCTGAATGATGTTGTAAAAGTATGTTAAACTGTATTCTCAAATAAAAAAGGGCAGGCTTGAAACCGATTGGTTCAAAGCCTGCCTTGAATTTTGATCTTTAAATCTTAAACTCAGCTATAATTTTCTGAATGGTTGTAATATCCTGAATGTCGATTTTTTTATCGCCGTTAGCGTCGGCAATTTTGAATTCTCTGGGGTTGTCCACATCAACAATCGGGCTGCCGTCGGATTTTTTAAACTCAGCAAGAAAGCGCTGCAGAATTGTAGCATCTTCAACATCGATAATTCCGTTGCCGTTGAGGTCGCCTACCAATACTTCAGGCTCATCATCGTTATAGAGTACTACAACCTCGCTCGCGGCAATTTTACCCGTCAGTTTTCCGTCCTTAACCGTGAATTTATCTCCGCTGACCTTATCGGTGTATTCGCCGTCGGCAAGAGAGGTGTTTACGTTTACATTGTTTTCGTTATCCGAAACACTTACGATTACCGCGCCCTTGTTGCCGCGCTCAATCATGTTGACCTTATTCTTAACAACCTGAACAACGTTTTTACTTTCGCCGATCATTGCGTTGCGGAACTTGTTTACCGCAACTACCTCATCACTGTAGTAGTTGCCGTTGCCCGCGAGTCCGATAGTGTTATCGCCCCACTGGTTTTCGGTGTTGCTTCCCTGAGGACGCGCGAAAAACAGGGGAGTGGTGTCACCCTGCGCGGCAATGATTGCCCAGCCTTGCTGTATTTGCTTGTCGTCAAGAATTTTCCATGTGCTGCTGCCATCTTTACAGAAGTTGTCGTGCGACTCAACCCATGTAACAAGACGTCCGGGATCAATGTCGCTCATTTCTTCGTCATAAGCGCGGTAGTTCTTAACAGCAGCTACAGATAGTTTTTTCTTTGAAATTGCGTTTTGCAGATTTGAGCCATAGGCTTCCGCCGTTACATGCATCATTTTTGCGTAAGCGCCCATTCTGTCGCCGCCTGAAAGAATTTCGCCGTACTGGAACTCGGCGCTGTTATTTAGGACGGTAGGCCAGAAGTTACCCGCGTACTTGGAATCGTCATCTGGAAGCTCAATGTGCTTTGCGGCGTCAAAACGGAAGCCGTCAGCGCCGTCCGAAAGAACGGTTGTCATGTAGTCAACAATCATCTGCTGAACTGCGGGGTTCTGGGTGTTGAGGTCCCACAGACCGGTAAGCTTGCCTTGGGTAACCTGATAGCGGTTTGACCAGTCGCTGATTTCAACTCTGTCGTGGAACGCCTTGCCGCCAATGGTCTTGACATGGCTTGAGATAACGCTGTAGTCTGATGAACAATGGTTGGCAACGATGTCGACGATTACCTTAATACCGTATTTGTGAGCTTCATCGCACATGTCTTTAAATTCGTCCTCAGTGCCAAGCATATAGTTGCCGATTGTGTAGTCGGTGGGCTGGTACTGGTACCACCAGTTGCCCTTATTTGTGCTTTTAAGCGACATTTTTCCGCCGTCACCGATTTTAACTTGGTTAATAGGTGAGGTCTGAATCGATTTAAAACCCGCCTGCGCAATCTTGGGAATGTTATCTTTTATGTTTTTAAAGCTCCAGGTCCAGCAGTGAAGTATAGCGCCGTCCTCGATTTTGTCGGGAAGATTGTTGGACTGTGCCGCTGCGGCGCCGGATTCGGAATCAGCAGCGCCCGCGGTAGTTGAAAACGCCAGTGAGCTGAGCGCCATAACAGCGGTCAGAACAACTGAAAAACTGCGTTTAAACGTCTTTTTCATAAACTTCTCCTTTAAGATTTATTAATCTCTGTCGTTGTTGTAACGTGCCAGTTCTTTTGTAACTTTTTTGCGCATTCTTGAATCTAGGAAAATAATAATCAAGCTTGAAAGTCCCTCATAAACCAGAGAAATACCAATAAATATTACAATAGCTTTTCCCCAAAACTTATAGAAAAGGATACAAAGAATACCAAGCAGCAGACCCACAAGAGAAACAATAAGGAAATAATTCCAACGCGGATAGCCCATAGATTTAATGTTAAATGCTCTCTTGATATTTACTACACTGTCAACAATAAGAACAGCGCCGATTGTATAGAATAGGATTTTCATCATAAAATCCTGAGCGACAAGAGCAAATATTCCTAAACCGACCGCAACAACACCCAGCGCAAGCTCAAGGAAAAGGTTCTCCTCATCATCCTTGTTAAGGAAAAAAGCAATAACGTTAATAACTCCGTAAATTAACATCGCAATACCGAATACAACGTTAATTCCGTCGGCTACTTCTTGGGATTTAGCGACCATAAATACTCCGAGCACTATGTAGGCAATTGAAGCGATTATAAAAGTACCGATCAGATTTCTTTTGTTTGGTTTTTCTTTAGACATATAAATTCCTCCTTAGTCAATTCTCTTGTCGCAGAAGTCGCACATCTGCATACCGAGTTTTCTATAGCTCAAGTTTGGCAGATATGCCTCGCTCTGAGTTACACATTTTGGATTGTTGCAGTGCTGGGAGCATAATTGCGTTTCGCGTGAGGCTATAACAAAATCCTCGTCCTGCAACAGCAGCAGTATCAAAGCCATTCTGCCGTACATTCCGTATTGCGCCTGCTTAAAATACAGTGCCCGAGGGTCGTCGTCGATGTCAACTGTTATTTCGTTAACGCGGGGCAGGGGGTGTAAAATAATCATGTCATCCCTTGCGCGGTCAAGCTTTTCACGGTCGAGTACAAAAACATTTTTTTGAGCCTCGTATTCGTCCTCACTTTTGAACCTCTCACGCTGAATACGCGTCATATAGAGCACGTCGAGGTCGCTTATAGCGTCCGAAAGACTGTGAGATATTTCATATTTGCAGTTGTTCTTCTCGAGGATATCAATAATGTACAAAGGTACGCTTAATTCTTTTGTAGAAATAAGTACAAAAGAATTACCCTCGTATTTTGCCAGAGTTTTAATAAGCGAGTGAACGGTTCTTCCGTTTAGCAAATCACCGCACACGCCTATTTTCATGTGGTCGAGCCTGCCTTTTTCACAGCTCAGGGTAACAATGTCCGTCAGCGTCTGGGTGGGGTGCAGGTGACCGCCGTCACCGCAGTTAATCAGGGGCACTCCCGAATAAAGCGAAGCCGCCTTTGCGGTCCCCTCAACAGGGTGGCGGATGGCTATAATATCGGCATATCCGCCGATTACCGAAATAGTATCTTTCAGGTTTTCACCCTTTGATACCGAGGAGTTCATCGGATTGTCAAAGCCTATAGTCCTTCCGCCAAGCTTAAGCATAGCGGTCTGAAACGACATCTGCGTGCGAGTACTCGGTTCATAAAAAAGGGTAGCGAGTATTTTGCCGTCACACGCGTGTCGGTAATCAGCGGGACTTTGCATTATTTTTTTCGCTTTTTTAATAAGCTTCGCAATCTGATCAACACTCAACGCTTCAAGGTCAATCAGGTTTTTATTTGTCATAGATTCACACCTTTCGCCAGTATCTCTATTTGCTAATATTGTATCAAATTATAATAAGATATTATTTCGATTATAGAATTATAGCAAATAATAATAGTGAAATCTTGATAAAAAATTTGTAATTATTTCGCTTAGTTTTTAATGATAAAACAAAATAGGTCGGAAACTATTCCGACCCGAAATACTACATTCTTATTCTGATTTCACTTCCGCGGCGCACTTTGGCTTTATCCATATCGTCCATATTATGACCGCGCACGCTCTGAACCAAGCCGATGCAGACAAGAGTGCTGAGAGCAGAGGTTCCTCCCGAGCTGAACAGCGGCAGAGTAATACCGATAACGGGGAAGAAGCCAAGCACCATGCCGATATTTATAATCGTCTGGGAAGCGAAGGACGCGAACACGCCGATGCATAAAAGCTTGCCTTCGTTTTCTGTTGAGTTTGCGGCGTTCATAAGAACCTTTATGATAATTCCAAACAGAATTACAATCAGCAGCATACAGCCGAAAAATCCGAGTTCCTCACCGGCGACAGTCATAATAAAATCGTTTTCCTGTTCGGGAACAATAGAGTAAGCTACGCGCGAACCGTTGTAAAGTCCGCTGCCGCCAAGCTCACCGCTCGCTATTGACACCTTGCTCTGATACTGCTGCCAGCCGTAATTTGTCATCGCGTTTCCGTCAAGGTCAAAAAGCGCCAGAAAACGGTTGCGGTGCTCGTCATTCATAAACAAATTCCATATAATCGGAATACTTATAAGCAGTGTGCCGCCGAGAATCGCGAAGTAGCGAAGCTGGACGCCCGCTACAAACGCCATAATCAAAAACATAAGCGCGAAAATAAGCACCGTGCCGTCGTCGCCCTGCAAATGAATAATAACCATGGGAATCAGCGCGTGGGCCAGCAGAGAAAGCACACCCGGAAGGCTGCGGATTATTCTTTTTTCAATCAAATACGATAGATGTTTAGAAAAAGTTATGATAAAGCAGATTTTAATAAATTCAGATGGCTGAAAGGTATATCCGCCCGGCAGCTCAATCCATGCGGTATCGTCTGTTCCGCTGACTCGGATACCGAAAGCAAAAACGAGCGCAGCGAGGATAAGTCCAACAACCAGAGCAATGTACCATTTTTTTATAATGAATCTATAATCCGCAAAAGAGATGAAAACCGCAGCAGCTGTACCCAATATTACCGCCGTAAGCTGAGGGCGGATGTAGTTGTAATCGCCGGAGCGCTGCATACTGGAGATTAGCAGCAGACTGTAAATAACCGCGGCAATTGTAAGCATCCACAGAACAATATCGGTTTTGCGAAAAAAATCCGAGAATGAGTCTGAAAACCTGTTCATGAAAACTCCTCTGTTTCATTTAATAATCTTATTATAGTAAATTCGGCGCATAATATCAAGTTATTTTTTGAATTTGGAATAATACATAGCAAATCCTTTGTTATAATAGATAAGATAATAAAGAAATATCGCGGAGGTGCGAAAAATGTTATCAGATATTGAAATTGCTCAGCAGGCAAGCTTGCTTCCCATTAAAAACGTCGCGGCTCAGATCGGCATTGCCGAGGACGAGCTGGAGTTCTACGGAAAATATAAGGCTAAGCTTTCTGACGAGCTGAGTGCCCGTGTAAAGGATAATCCCGACGGAAAGCTTATTCTTGTTACCGCAATCAACCCCACACCCGCAGGTGAGGGCAAAACTACCACTACGGCGGGACTAGGTCAGGCTATGGCTAAAATCGGCAAAAAGGCGATTATCGCGCTGCGCGAGCCGTCACTGGGCCCTGTATTCGGAATTAAAGGAGGAGCCGCGGGCGGCGGATACGCTCAGGTGCTTCCCATGGAGGATATCAACCTTCACTTTACGGGCGACATGCACGCGATCACCGCGGCAAATAACCTTTGCTGCGCAATGCTTGACAACCACATTCAGCAGGGCAACGCCCTCGGTATTGACCAGCGCAGGATTCTTATTAAGCGCTGCCTCGACATGAACGACCGCGCGCTCCGCAACGTTGTAATCGGTCTCGGCGGAAAGGTCAACGGCGTTCCTCGCGAGGACCACTTTATCATCACCGTAGCTTCCGAGGTTATGGCTATTCTCTGCAGGCGAGCCCGTTTACGCAAGAGATTTGCAGGCTGACGGCGCTATGACAGCCCTGCTCAAGGACGCAATAAAGCCAAACCTTGTTCAGACTCTTGAGGGAACTCCCGCTGTAATGCACGGCGGTCCCTTTGCTAATATCGCTCACGGCTGCAACAGCGTGCGCGCAACAAAGCTCGCGCTCAAGCTTGCCGATTACTGCATTACCGAGGCAGGCTTCGGCTCAGACCTCGGCGCGGAAAAATTTCTCGACATTAAGTGCCGCTTTGCGAATCTCAAGCCCTCGGCAATCGTGCTTGTGGCCACCTGCCGCGCTCTCAAATACAATGGCGGAGTTCCAAAGGCAGAGGTATCAAATGAGAATCTTGACGCTCTTAAAAAAGGTATCGTAAACCTCGGAGTGCACATTGAGAATATGCGCAAATACGGCGTGCCCGTTGTGGTAGCCATCAATCAGTTCGGCACCGACACAGAGGCTGAGCTTAAATATATCGAAAATTACTGTATAGAAAACGGCGCTGATTTCGCTCTTTCAAATGTATTCGGCAAAGGCGGCGACGGCGGAGTTGAGCTAGCAAAGAAGGTTGTTGAGGCGTGCGATAAGCCATCCGATTTCAGCCCGATTTACGATATTAACCTCACTGTCAAAGAGAAAATCGAGTCAATCGCCGAAAAAATTTACGGTGCCGCTAAGGTAAATTACACCACAGCGGCAGAGAAGGCAATTGCCGAAGTTCAGAAGCTGGGCGCTGACAAGCTGCCCGTCTGCATAGCAAAAACACAGTACTCGCTGTCCGACAATCCCGCTCTGCTCGGCGCTCCCAAGGACTTTGAGATTACCGTGCGCAACGTTTCGCTTTCAAACGGCGCGGGCTTTACCGTTGTTTATACGGGCGATATTATGACTATGCCCGGACTTCCCAAGGCTCCCGCGGCGCATAATATCGACGTTAACAGCGACGGTAAAATTACGGGACTGTTTTAATATGATACGTATTGTTTCAGACAGCGCGTCGGAAACCGAGATGATAGGTGAGCGCCTTGCCGCAAAGCTGAAGGGCAGTGAAGTAATCGCGCTCTTCGGCGGTTTGGGCATGGGAAAAACCGCCTTCACGCGCGGACTTGCCCGCGGTCTGGGTTTTTCTGAGGGCGTTTCAAGTCCGACCTTCGCTCTGGTCAACGAATACAGGGGAAGGGTCAATATTTATCACTTTGATATGTATCGCGTTCAAACCTGGGATGATCTTTACTCTACTGGCTTTTTCGATTATATTGACAACGGTGTTCTTGTAATTGAATGGAGTGAAAATATTGAGGGCGCTCTGCCCGAGGATGCTCTCCGCGTCACAATTTCGAGAGGAGAACACGACGATCAGCGAATTTTTGAGATTGAAGGTGTTGACAGCTTATGACAATACTTGCTATGGACACCTCGGCAAAAGCAGCGTCAGTCTGTCTTGCGAGCGAGGACAAAATAATCGGCGAGTTTTTCATAAACACATCGCTCACGCACAGTCAGACGCTTGTTCCAATGGTTGAACAGCTCTGCAAACAATCGGATGTCCCGATGGAGAATATCGAGGCTGTCGCCATCAATGCGGGTCCGGGCTCTTTTACGGGAGTCAGAATCGGCGTAGCGGCAGCAAAGGGAATCGCTTTTCAACAAAATCTGCCATGCGTATCGGTTTCAACTCTTGAGAGCATGGCGTATAATATGCTTGGCAGCGACTGTGTCGTCTGCGCATTGATGGACGCGCGCTGCTCTCAGGTATATAACGCTATGTTCCGTGTGAAAAGGGAGAGTGTCGAGCGACTCTGTGACGACAGAGCGATTTCCATGACGGATTTGAAGCTTGATTTGCAAAAATACACCGATAAAGTGGTGTTTGTCGGTGACGGGGCTCATATAGCGTTTAAAAGCCTTGAAAATTTGCCTGAGAACGTTTTTTTGGCGCCGATGATTAGAATCACTCAAACGGCTGCTTCCGTCGCGTGCGCGGCGTTTAAACAGATAAATGAAGGAAATACGCTCACGCCTGCCGAGCTTATGCCTG
Source organism: uncultured Eubacteriales bacterium (assembly GCA_900315195.1). GTDB lineage: Bacteria > Bacillota > Clostridia > Oscillospirales > Acutalibacteraceae > Ruminococcoides. Next base: position 14,562 of record OMYD01000048.1, read on the forward strand.
TATATCTCAGGCTGCCGCAGGCACAGCGTGAGCTTAATAAGAAATTGGGGGTTACAAAATGATAGCACTTGGCTGTGATCACGGCGGCTATAATCTTATGGTCGCAATTAAAAAGTATCTCAATAAAAACAACATTGAGTATAAGGACTTCGGCACCGACAGCACCGAAAGCGTAGATTATCCGGTGTATGCCTACAAGGTAGCCAAGGCGGTTACCGAAGGCGGCTGTGAACTCGGTATTCTCTGCTGCGGTACGGGAATAGGAATCTCAATGGCTGCTAATAAGGTAAAGGGCGTTCGTGCCGCGGTTGTAAACAACGAATTCGGAGCTGAGATGACACGCCGCCACAACCATGCCAATATTCTCTGCATGGGCGGCAGAGTAATAAACGAGGATCAGGCGGTAAAATTCACCGACATTTTCCTTAACACCCCGGAGGAAGGTGACCGCCACGACAAGCGCGTTGCCATGATAACCGCTATTGAAAATGGCACCTTTAAGGGCTGAAAACTAAATATATAATACAAACGCACCGTTAAAATGGTGCGTTTTCTTTTTTATTGTATATTGTAACCATATTGTAATCTTTTGTAGTAATTTCGGCAAAATCACTCTGTTTTTAACATTATTAACAATCTTTAACAAAAAAACGAAACTTTTTAACACAATCAACAAGCTTCCACAAAGGATAATAAACTATAAAATTTGCACTAATAAAGTTCCTGATACGAATAATATATAAGAATAGTATACAACAAATATGGCTTTTGTAACTAAATTCGGTAAAAAATTTCATTTTTTTAAATTTATTTACAAAAAGGGGTTGTTTTTTTTCTTATAAAGTATTATAATATACCCATAATGTTCTTGAAGAATTTTAATAAAGAATTTTTTTGGAGAATTATTTCTCCGTTTATTGAAATTCAAAAGAAGAAGTAAAGCAATATGGAGAGAGTAAAAAATGAGATTACGCAAACAAGAATTAGGAGATAGAAATCTGGTAGGCAACCGCGTGGAGCTTGTCAGAAAACAAAAGGGTATGAAGCAAAAAGAATTGCTTGCACAGCTTCAGGTCAACGGCGTTGATATGAACGCTTCGGGACTTTCCAAGCTGGAGGGGCAAATCCGTTTCGTAACAGACGTTGAGCTGGTTGCCCTTGCCGATATCCTCGAGGTTTCGGTTGACTACCTTCTTGGAAGAGAAAAGTAATTTTCATCTGATAGAGAGCTGCTCGGCTCTCTATTTTTACTTTATAGGAATACTTTTGTTTAAAGTAGGGGATTATATAAAAAAACAAGGCCGCCGGGCATAGTTCCCGACGGCTTTTATACACTCTCGTACTTATTATTATATCACTATATAAAATCAATTGCAATAGTTTTTTCAAAAATAAAAATTTATTTATTTCTATAAAAAGTATTGACAATGTTAAAATCTATGGTATAATATAGACAAAGATAAGACAAAGCAAGGAGGTCTTCCAGATGAAAGTTAAGATTTTTCAAATCAGAGCTATTAAAGATTTCATTCGGAGCTTACCCCCCAATGTAGTATCCCAAAGCTTTTGGGTAAAGGGGAACGGATCTTATTAAGTCAGATCAGCTAATCATTTTATTGTTATTAAAACATACTTTTTGAATTTGGATTAAGACTCGTATCTGTAGCAGGGAAAACAGGAACACAAATCAACTTTCATTTTTTGATATATTAGTTTTCCCGCCTTGGTAAGAAACATTCCGGCGAACTTAAAAGTGTTTGGGAATCGTTGGATTACTTACAATTTAATATCGAATTACTTTCTACTTATAGTGGAACATTTCATCTCGACGACAGGAGATTAGTCCCATGAGAAGTTTAAGCTTTTAACCGATTATTCTACGAAACCGGAGAAGGTCCAATGTAATACTTAATTGTTTAATCGGAACATTCTAAGCAAAGCGAGGATTATTCCCATGTACACGGTAAGGACGATTTAGATATTCCAGTAGTAATTGGAGTGAGTCCCAAGTATAGTTTAATTTGAAAGTAAAAATTAAGGCCGGCAAGTGCACTGCCGGCCTGTAATTTTGCTCCTGCACATGATTGTAAATCATAAACACTATGAAAAAGCACCGCCTAAAAAGACGGTGCTTTACTATTAACAAGAATTAATTACTGCGGGATTTTACGGCTTACAAACCGAGAATCTCTTTTGCGGAATTAACAAGTGTTTCGCAAACGTTGAGGGCTTCTTCTTTTGTTTTGCCTACAGCCGTCACATACAGCTTGATTTTTGGTTCGGTACCGCTGGGACGGATGATAACCGCGTTGTCGTTCTCAAGGTTCAGCGCGATAACATTTGAGGTGGGGAGGGAGATGCGCTCAACCTTGCCTGTCAGCAGGTCGGTTTCCTTTTTAAGCTTGTAATCGCTTACCTTAACAACCTTGTAGCCTCCGACAGCGTCGGGAAGGTTATCTCTTACGGCAGACATCATGTCAGCCATCTTCTGCATGCCTGTCTCGCCCTTAAACTCAAACGCGTAGGTCTGGTTAATATAATAGCCAAACTCCTTATACAGTTCGTCAATTACCTCAGCGAGCGACTTGCCCTGCTTCTTATAGTATGCAGCCATTTCGGCAATCAGCATGGAAGCAACAACGGCATCCTTGTCTCTTACATATGTGCCGGCAAGATAACCGTAGCTCTCCTCAAAGCCAAACAGATAGCGGTTTTCCTCGCCTTTCTGCTCCAAACCGAGAATAATCTCGCCGATGTATTTAAAGCCTGTCAGTACGTTTTTAAGTTCGCAGCCGTACTTATCACACAGTTTGTTAATAAGCTTAGTCGATACGATTGTCTTTACAACTACAGGGTTTTCGGGCAGAGTGCCTGCGGCCTTTTTACAGGAGAGAATGTAGTTTGTCAGCATTACTCCATCTTCATTACCGGTAATCAGGCGGTATTTGCCTTTGTTCTCGCCGTAGTCGCGGACGGCAATACCAACTCTGTCAGAGTCAGGGTCTGTAGCAAGCAGTAAGTCAGGCTGTACGGTTTCACACAGGTCAAGACCCATCTGCAAAGCTTCCTTCTTTTCAGGGTTGGGGTAGGGGCAGGTGGTAAAGTTTCCGTCAGGCAGTTCCTGCTCTTTAACGATTGTAACGTCCTCAACGCCGATATTTTTAAGAACCTTTCTTACAAGCTTATTGCCGCAGCCGTTGAGAGGAGTGTAAACAACTTTAAGGTCAGAGCCCTTGCAGATACCCGGGTTAACCTGCTGTTCCATAACCTTTTCAAGATAGCTTTCGTATACGCTGTCATCAACATATTCAATCATGCCTGACTTAAAAGCCTCATCAAAATCTCCTACCTTGACATCCTTGAACATGTCAAGCTTCTGAATTTCGTCATAAACCGCTGCTGCGGCGTTGTCAGTCATCTGGCAGCCATCCTCGCCGTAAGCCTTATATCCGTTATATTCAGCGGAATTGTGGCTTGCGGTAACCATAATACCCGCCTGACACTTAAAGTAGCGCACAAGGTAGGAGAGAACAGGCGTGGGCTGAAGCTCACTTGTGATATAGACCTTAATTCCGTTGGCGGCAAGTACCTTGGCGGCCTCAATCATAAACAGGTCAGCCTTGATTCTGCTGTCATGCGAAATAGCTACGGCGCCCTTGCCGTATTTTGCGAGAACATAATTAGCCAAGCCCTGAGTAGCCTGACGTACTACGTAGATATTCATGCGGTTAGTGCCTGCGCCTATAACACCTCTTAATCCTGCGGTGCCAAACTGAAGCGCGGTATAGAAACGGTCGCGGATCGCCTCATCATTTCCTTCAATATTTTTTAACTCCTCAATTAAATCTGTATCATCTTTCGCGTTTTCAAGCCATTCGGAGTAAAGCTTTTTTTCATCCATCAATGTCATCCCCTTAAAAATACTATTATTATTTTATAAAACAAGCATTTATACGGATATGCCTATTCAAATATTAATATAACACAAAACGGCGAAAAATACAAGCGGTTTGGTGCGTATCTTTCGCCGTTTATTCAATTCTTTTGCTTTGTGTTTCACATGGTCAGCAACACATGCATTTAAGCTCGGTTAACTTTAGTAATCATCAAGAGCATTCAGAGTGTTTACGTCTTCCTTGACCTCTATCTTTTGTTTGTTTTTTATCAGATAGTCGCAGTAACGTTCAAGCTTGTCAAAATAATCGGACGCCTTATCCCATTTTGCCTTTTGTTCGTCATTCAGTTTATCGGGAACAATGTTGTATTTGTCACGTATAAGACTTCCCAGATACTTTGTCATCTTAGCTGAGCCGTAAATATTCATATGGTCGTAGTTATAGAAGTCGGTTTTCGGGTCAAGTCCGACTTTTTTCCAATCGCGTTCAAGGTTAATGTAATCATATCCGTAGCTGTTGATTATTTCACCCGCGCGGTTGGAGCGCTTTACTCGGTCAAATGTAGCTCTGTATACTAAATGAGGAACACGCGTAAATACAACGTTAAGATTTTTTTCCTTGCAATAATCAAGAAGCTCTCTTAGTTCTGACTCAAGCAAGGGGTTAAGAGCAAGGGTTCTCTCTTCGTTTACAATCTTTTCGTTAAGAATCTTCTGCGGAGGATTAAATATATTTGTAGTGGTTCTAAAGCCTTTTAAGTAAGAGCCTCCGCGGTTATCCTGGTTAAGCTTTGAAACTACCGAGCGCATCTGTCCCGGATATTCCTTCCACAGATCATGATATTTTATCAGCGGAATAAAGTACTCAAGTCTTTTGTCCGGTTCAATATATTCATTGACAAAATCTATTTTGTTTTGATTAAAAGGAACACTGTCAATAAGCTTGCGTATATGACCCTCAATACCTTCGTTTTTCTTTTCCATATATAAAAAGGCGTTAACCTCAATGACTATTAGCTGAGGACTTTGTGTTCTAACAACCTCTTTAAGCGCTGTAAGCATTCCCGAAGCTGTAATTGACTGGGTTGCGTAAGGATAGCTCGTAAAACCGAACTCCTTATATGCGCGTCCTGAAGCAAAGCTTGTGTAAACGTCACTTGCTCCCATCATTACAACATCAAGAGAGTCAGTGTCCTCCATATAATAGCCTTCCATACGAAGACTGTTTTGGTCGATTCTGCGAAGAAGCAGGTTGTTCATGAGCAAAAGCGACATGAGCAGAGCCAGAAAAAAGCTTGTCAGCTTAACTGTACGTGTAATATATAGTTTATTTCTTTTCTTATTCATAATATACCGAAAAACTCAATTAGAATTGCATATATACGAAGCTTGCGGCGTCATAGCCTGAGCCGTATACACCGAATACAACAACTGCTATAATACCGGCATAAAGCAGAAGAAAGCGAAGCGCAAAAGGCTTTTCGTCAAGCTGGACACGAAGGCTTTTTTCGGGATTGCGTTCCTGCATTATGCTTACAAACAGAATTATTGCAGCACCTATTGATATTACGCAATAGTCAAGTGCGTCAAGTTTTAATCCGCTTATCTGATTGTAACCTGTAATAAAATTCTGGTTCGTAAAAAACATTGCAATTGTCTTTACGCCCTGAATGAACGATGGCGCAACATCGAAGACATATCCTACAAGCACAATTAAAAACGTGCGGAACATGGCAAAAAGGCTGTACCACCAGCATTCGCGGCGGATATGCAGCTTGTTGATAATACTGTCAAATATCGGCTGAATAAGGATACTCAGCATGATGATAACGCCGTTCCACGCGCCGAATGCTACATATTTCCAGTAAGCGCCATGCCAAATACCGACAAGCAAAAATACAATAAGCGAGGCGACACTGGTAGGAAGCACCTTTGAAATGTGAGTTCCGGCAGCAGTTTTGCCAAAGCGCGTACCCTTCATTTTTTTGCTGGCGTTAAGGAATACGTTGGACATAGCGATGGGGTAGAACACATAGTTTTTCATCCATCCGCCAAGCGATATGTGCCATCTGCGCCAGTATTCATTGATTGATTTTGAGAAGTACGGCCGCTTGAAGTTCTCCATCATATCTATGCCGAAAATCTGACATACGCCGCGCGAAATGTCAATACCGCCCGAGAAGTCAGCGTAAAGCTGCAAAGCGTAAAGCAGAATTGTGAACGTCAGCGTGGTTCCGTTGTATTTGTCGTAGCCTGCAATAACGGTGTTAATAGCGATTACCGCGCGATCCGCGATAACAAGCTTTTTGAAGAAGCCCCAAAGGATAAGTTCCATACCGTGCTTAACACGGGTAAAATCGAACTTATGAGGCTCGTAAAGCTGGTGGGCAAGTTGGTCGTAAATACTGATAGGACCCTGGATGATCTGCGGGAAGAACGAAACAAAAAGCAAAAGCTTTAAGGGGTTCTTCTGAGGAGGGGTTTTTTCACGGTAAACGTCCACAATGTAGCCCATTGACTGGAAGGTATAGAACGAAATACCCAGCGGCAAAAACAGTTTTAGCGTCGGAGCCGACATGCTGAATCCGAAACTGCCGAGAATGTCATTTAGGCTGCCCGCGAAGAAGTTATAATACTTCAAAAACGCCAGAATGCCGAAGTTGATTACAAGGGCAAGCGTCATTATTAGGCGCTTCTGCACCTTTATTTTGTTTTTATACGCCTTTTTTTGGTTTCTGTCCCATTCGCTCTTTTTTGCCTTGAGCAAAGCCTTGGATTTGTTTGAAACATGCTGAATCCAAAGGGCTATAAGATATGTATTGAGCGTTGTGAAAAGAATGAAAAAAGCGAATTTGTATCCCGCTACAGCGTAGAAGAATATGCTGGCAACAAGAAGGATCGGCCACTTGCATTTCTTTATCGGAAGCGCAAAGTAAAACAGCATTGTAGCCAACACAAAAAAGATAAAATTCAGTGAGGTGTAGGATATATTGAAAAGCAAAATAACATCTCCTGAGTGTTAGATTTTCGGTGTGTTAAATACGTCTGAATAAAGCATTTCGCGGATAACCGTAAGTCCGCTTTCTGCCGAATATACAGATACAACGGGCATTTCACGGCTGAGGAATACAGCCATGCCCTCGGTTACCGAATAAGCTCCTGTACGGCAGAATACAAGTATATCGCCGATTGAAAGCGAGTCAAACACAGCGTTGCGTGAAAGCACATCGGCGGTGGTGCAAAGGCTTCCGCATAATGTCCACGGCTGTTCGCCGCCGCACGTATCATTATTCTTTAAATGAATAATTCTTGGAATCTGCATACCCTGAAGCTGGCCGTCATATTTTAGCTGGTTAAGTCCGCCGTCAACAATTGCGTAGTTGATATCGTAGTTTGTTTTAACGTCGATAATCTTGGTGAGGTAGAATCCGCAGGGAGCCGCGAAGAATCTGCCCATCTCTACAGTGAGAGCCGCTTTTTCGGAGAGGGAGCGAATGCTGTCTGAGATAGAAGCCAGGCGTTCCTCCTCGAGGGCATCGGCGTTGCCGTCAAAGTAGTCAACAGCCAGACCCGTACCGTACTCAACGCGTTCAATTGTAAAGTCAAGCTCAGCCTTAACGCGGTCAATCAACTCGGAAATGTAGTCAAGCTCGCGGATAATAGGCTTGGCTTTTTTCTTCTGTGTACCGGTAAAGTAGTGGATGCCCACAATTTCAATGCCCTTGTACTCGTCACGTCTTTTGATGATATCAAGAACCTGAGTCTCTTCCATACCGAACTGGCTTCCGCCCTTAACGTCTGTAACGCGGAGCAAAACGGGGTAGACCTTCTTTCGGTTTACGCCTTCGCTGTTGATCATCTCAACGTGGAGCAGGCTTTCAGCGGTAAAGGTTCCGACTTCGTCGTCAGCGGCGCGGTGAACATCCTTTTCGGTTTTGTTTACGCCCGAAAAAATGATTTTGCTCATATCTACGCCTGTTTTTTCGCAGACAGTCAGCTCACCGGGGCTGCAAACCTCAATTTTATCGAATGTATCGGGGAGTCTGCCAAGGAGAAAGGGGTTTGCCTTTATGGAAAAGCAAAGTCCTACATTTTCTCCGAAATATTTGCGCACTAACTCAGCCCGCTTCTCAAACTCGTCCAAATCAAAGACATAAGAGGGAGTGGCTAGCTGTTGTGACAGTTTTCTTAATGTATCGGTATTCATATCTTATTCGTCCTGAAGGGTCTCAATCAGCGCCCACATAGCCTTGGCTGAGTTGAAGTTATCGGGTACGAGATTGTTGGGCTTGATTTCGATGTCGAATGCGTCGTTGAGCTCACCAACAAGAGCAACGATGTCAAAGGAATCGAGAACGCCGTTTGTGATAAGAGCGGTTTCGTTTTCAAAGTCAACGTCGGGTCTGAGTTCTTCCAAAATCTGCATTAATTCATCCATGATAGTATTCTCCTTTTTATTTAAAGAATGTTTTTAGTGTCTGCATGTCGGTTTTGCCGTTGGGCAGTGTGGGAAGCTTATCAAGCTGCACCTGCTTGCGCGGAACCATAAACGCAGGCATGTTCTGTCTGAAATAAAGTACAATTTCCTTCGGGGTCGCCTGACCCGTGTAGAAAAGGTAGAGGGTGGCTTTTTCTTTATGGTAAAGCGCGCAGCAGTCTGTCACGCCTTCCAGCTTTTTAGCGGTTTCCTCAATCTCGCCCAGCTCAATGCGGTGACCGAGGTGTTTGATCTGGCGGTCTTTTCTGCCGTGAAAATGAAGAACGCCGTTTTCATCAAAGCTTCCGAGGTCGCCTGTTTTGTAAATCAGCTCGCGGTAATTCGGATTGAGCGGGTTCTGCATAAAGGACTTCGCGGTCTGCTCGGGGTTGCCGTAGTAGCCCAGCGCCCGCAGATCCCAGGGCAGGCTGCCCCAGGCGGCGTTTTCGGTGATGTAATTGCGGCTTCTGTCATGAATTGCCAGCGCCAGGCCGGTCAGGTATATCACAGCCTCCCAATGGGCCTGCCTGTATTTCAGCCAGGCTAAATCCATGAACGGCTCCCGCAGAGGTATTTGCACGGCATTACCGAGCCTGAGAAGCAAAGCTTTTTAAGATATTCTGGCTTGCTTACGTCAAAGGCACCGAGTTTTGCGGGGATTTCCACACCCGCGACACTCCAGCAAAGGGCTGTTATTTTCTCGCGGTTAAGCGTCTCAAAAAGAGCGGCGGGAACCGCGAACTCATTTTTTGGGATAATGTAAGTCGAAGCACCGAAGCTTATGGGCAGGTAAATATCCCTTACAGCCGCGATATAATCAAGCGGGCTCTGGTTGCCTAAAACGTCGCTGTCATCAATCGAAAGCACCTTTGCCACCGAGTCGATATAAGTCATCAGAGACAGGTGAGATGTGATAACGCCTTTAGGAACGCCCGTCGAACCTGAGGTAAAGATTACATAAAGAGGAGAGGTGCACTGCAGAGCAGCCTCACGCTGACTAAGCAGCTCATCATCCGGCTCAGTATCATTAAGCTCTTCCATAACAAGGATTTCGCCGCTGAAATCAAGCGAGCGCGCAGTCTCAAGATGAGCTTCGTCAACCAGCATGTAGTCGGCTTTTATTACGCCGATAATCTGATTAAGCCTTGCCTTTGGCATGTCGCCGTCCATAGGGGCGTAAAAGCAGCCCGCGCGGACCGCGCCCAGAAAACATGAGGGAGTGAGAATGTGTCTGCCTGACATTACAGCTACAGGAGAACCGCAGGGAACCCTTTTGGCAAGAGCGGTGCCTATGCTCTTTGTCAGCGCGTTAAACTCACCGAAGGTAATCTGAGAATGCTCGTCTTTAAACATAACCTTATCAGAGTATTTTTCCGCGTTTTTGTTAAGTCGATTGAGAATAGATGTTTCCATATTACACTTCCTTTTCCGGAATTGCTTTTTCTCTGATTATACATTCTTACACATTATACTATTATATCAATTTTTGTTATAAAGTCAATGGATTTGACGGATTTTGGAGCTAAAACGACATTTTTTTGTGAAAGTCATGTTATGCTCAGTAAAGATAAGAATAATAATTGTAAATATTGTTATCCAAAAACTCCTGAAATAAAAGCAGCGGCAGAAAAACAAACGTTTTCTGCCGCTGAGAATAATAGTTTTTAACCATATTCCAACATATGGATAGTCAGATGTAAAGTATTAATACTTATATATCTTCATCTTCGTCGTTTAAATATTTTTCAACAATAAAGCGCGGGCGGCGTTTTGTTTCAAGGTAAATTTTACCTATGTATTCACCGATAATACCGATAGCAAGGAGCTGCAGTCCGCCAAGCGCCCAAATTGAACATAGTGTGCTTGTCCAGCCGCTTACCGTAGCGCCGACAAAGAAGCTGATAACCGAGTAAATAATCATAATCAGGCTGATTAAGAATATAATAAGACCAAGCCATGTTATCATTCGTATGGGCTGAATGCTAAGCGAGGTGATTCCCTCCCATGCAAGAGCAAGCATTTTTTTAAGAGGATATTTGCTTTCGCCCGCAAGTCGCTCAGAGCGCTCGTATTTAACAATGTCGGATTTGTAGCCTATAAGCGGAACCATGCCGCGCAGGAATATATTTGTCTCACGGTAAAGCGAGAATGCCTCCAGCGCGCGCCTGCTCATAAGGCGGAAATCGGCGTGGTTAAAAATAACCTTCGCGCCCATTTTATTAAGAATTTTGTAGAAAGCCTCGGCGGTAAAGCGCTTGAAAAAGGTGTCAGTCTCGCGCTTTGAGCGCACGCCGTATACAACGTCACAGCCGGCCTCAAACTTCTCAATCATTTCGTCAAAAACGTTAATGTCGTCCTGGAGGTCGGCGTCGATTGAGATAACCGCGTCAGCCTTGTCCTTAAGAGTCATCAGACCGCACAGCAGGGCGTTTTGGTGGCCCCTGTTGCGGCTAAGCTTAATTCCCTGAAAAATGGCGTTTTGATTATGCAAATCAGATATAATATCCCATGTTCTGTCACGCGAGCCGTCGTCGATAAATACGATTTTACTGTCATCGGTTATTTTGCCCTCCGACATTAAATCATAGTATTTGTTTAGTAGTTTTTCTGCGGAATCCCATAATACTTCTTCTTCGTTATAGCAGGGAATTGCCAGATAAAGCTTTGTCATTACACTCACCTTTATTATATAATAATTCTATATTATCATAATACGGACAGGCGCAAAAGTCAAGATAATAGTAATAACAATCGTGAAGCCAATCTTGAAAATTTTGTAATAATTTTTAGAAAAATTGTAAAAATCTCTTGTAAACAAACCCTCTTTGTATTATAATAAGAAATAATTTGAATATTATCCTTTGGAGGTATTGATATGGCACAGAAATCAATTGCGGTATTAACAAGCGGAGGCGACGCCCCGGGCATGAACGCGGCTGTCAGAGCTGTTGTCCGCGCCGGAATTAACAGGGGAATGCGTGTTTTTGGTATTTACCGTGGATATAACGGATTACTTAACGGCGATATTATGGAAATGAACCTGCGCTCCGTTTCCGACATAATCGGAAATGGCGGAACAATGCTTTATACCGCCAGAAGCGAGGAGTTTAAAAAGAAAGAAGCTCAGCAGCGCGCGGCTGATTTTTGCCGCAGCAAGGGGATTGAAGGCGTTGTAGTTATCGGCGGCGACGGCTCTTTCCGCGGAGCAAGAGCGCTCACCGCTGCGGGCATAAACTGTATCGGCGTTCCCGGTACAATCGATAACGATATCGCTTGCTCTGAGTACACCGTTGGCTTTGACACAGCCATGAATACGGCTCTTGAAATGGTTGACAGAATCCGCGACACCGCTCAGTCCCACGACCGCTGCTCCATCGTTGAGGTTATGGGCAGACGCTGCGGCGACATCGCTCTGCAGACGGGTATCGCTACTGGCGCTACCGCAATTCTTGTTCCCGAAATTGAATATAACATAGAGCGCGACGTTATTGAACGAATTATTAATACCCAAAAAACAGGTAAGAAGCATTTTATAATCGTTGTAGCTGAGGGCGTCGGCGGTGTTCGGGATCTTGCGAAGTACATCGAGCAGCGCCTCGGCATTGAGGCAAGAGCTACCGTTCTCGGTCATGTTCAGCGCGGCGGTTCGCCTACTGTACGTGACAGAGTAGTGGCGAGCCAAATGGGCTATGAGGCTGTTTCTTTGCTCGACAAGGGTATCGGAAACCGCGTAGTTGTAATGCGCGACGGCAAAATCACCAATCTCGATATCAACGAGGCTTTGGACATGGAGCGCGTTTTTGATACAAAGCTCTACAAAATCGCTATGTCCGTTTCAATTTAATTATTTCATCAAAATACGCGGGCGGACGAGTTCCGCCCGTATTTTTGAATCTACTTTAATACTGTTTAAAATTCTTGAAAGGAATTATGAACATGCTTTCAAAACTGCAGAAGATTTCCAAGGATTTAATACTCTATTCCGTTTTGGTGTCGGAGTTTGAGCGGCTTGACTTTAAGGATGATGCCCTTGCGGGTGTGCGCGCCAACTACTTCAACGCCAAATGCTCACCTCAGGTTGAAAAAACCGACATTAAGCTAGGCGGAAAAATTCAGAGCCTTTCTTACTCAATGCGCTGCGGTGAGCCTTTGTCGTGGAAAATTACATGCGAAGCGCGTCCTGTCCAAACCGTTATGCGCGCTGAGGACGGAAGCTACAGAGTATTGAGCTACGGCGGAAACGGAATTGTTTTCAAGCGCCAGTTTTTTGACGGAGCTCACGAATGGCTTCGTACCGAATATTATGACCGAGAACTTGAAAACAAGCTTTTGGCGGTAATATATCCAATAAACGTTAGCGGTCTTATAGTGCTGCGCTTACAGCGTTTGCTGCAGAGCGGCATTAAAACCGTTGACCTTTATCCGTCGGTAACAGCGCCCAAAAAGCGTTGCGCGGCTTTAATATACTCAAATTCCGGTATGCTGTGGTACGACAAGTCTTTTAAGCCCGAGCAGGTAATCGTTGAAAAAGAAGCTGACAAGCAGGGCTTCCGCTTTTCAAAGGAGGCGTTTATCTCAGAGAATGTCAGCGACCTTCTGAATTTAAAAGAAGCGCCTTACCTGAGTGAAGAGGATATTTCGTTCAGTGATGAAATTATTGAGCCCGAACCCGAGAAGCCGCAGGAATATTCCGCTTACGAAAAGATTGAGAATATTCTTTTTGAAGCTCATAAAACAAATAAAAACATTTTCGGCGAGCTTGCCTTCCACTCAACGGGTGAGGAGATCGGGGAACAGTCTGAAGCAGCGGAAGAACCACAAATCACCGAGGAGCCTGAAGTAATAGAAGGACCACAAATCACCGAGGAGCCTGAAGCAATAGAAGAACCCGAAATCACAGAGGAACCTGAAGCAATAGAAGAACCCGAAATCATAGAGGAGACTGAAGCATTAGAAGAAACTGAAAATTCAGAGGAAACCGAAGAAGAACCTTCAGAAGCGGTAGCTCTTGAGGAGCCTGGGGCAGACAGCATTATTCAGACAAGGCAGGGCGACTACGCGTACTACGGTAGTCTTGATGAAAACGGAAAGCGCGAGGGAAGGGGCAGAACCGTAACTCCCGACGGGCTTACAGCGTATGACGGAGGATACTCTGCCGACAAACGCAACGGTTTCGGCGTGTGCTACTACAAAGACGGCAGCGCCAATTATATAGGCGACTGGGTAACGGGCAACCGCAGCGGAAAAGGTGTCGGCTTCCGCAGAAGCGACGGCACAATGCACGCGGGCAGATGGAGCAATAACAAGCCCGACGGCTTTGGGGCTCGTTTTGATAAAAACGGAGATTTCCTCGATGTATGCACATATGTCGACGGAAAGCGCAGCGGCAAGAGCGTGTCTTTTGACGATGACGGCAACGTTATTATTCGCCTCTGGAGGGACGGAGAGATGGTCGGCGAGCGCGTAATTTCCGATTAGGAGTGAGTTAATGGATAGTTTATATAGGGCTTTGTGGCAATTTGCCAACGGATTTTTGCGTTTTTCTGTAGTTTTAATTATCGGCGTTCTGATTGTTAAGATTATTTTGGTTTCAATCAAAAAAATGCTGGTGAAATCAAAGGTAGACCATACCGCAAAAACCTTTCTGTTCTCACTTTTGCGAGTAATACTGTTCGGGATCGTAGTAATAACCGCGCTTGGTACGGCAGGAGTCAACATTTCCTCGCTTATTACCGCGCTTGGAGCGGCGGCTTTGACGGCGGGTCTCGCGTTTCAGGACACTCTCAAAAACTTTGTCAGCGGAATGATTCTGCTGTTTAACAAGCCGATAACCGCGGGCGACCTTATTCAGGTTAATAATTACGAGGGTTACGTTGACAGCATCAGGATTTTTTATACTCAGATTCACACATTTGACAACAGGGTAGTTCAGATCCCCAATTCGCAGCTCACAACAAACTGTATTGTAAATTGCTCGGTTGCGGGTACACGCAGGGTTGATGTTAAAGTATCGGTGAGCTATGAGGACAACCTGACGAAGGTCAAGAGCGTTATATACGACGCTATTTCAAAAAATCCGCTTATTCTCACCGATCCGGAACCGAAGGTTTATGTTAATAAGCACCTCGACAGCGGCGTTGAAATTTTGATTTTTATGTGGACTGATCACCGGAATTATTATACGGTTCTGTTTGAAATGGAAGAAAAAATCAAACTGGCGTTTGACGAAAATGAAATTACAATTCCGTATCCGCATGTTCAGCTTGCCGAAAAAACCGATAAAAAAAGATTATAATTTGAATAAAAAAAAATAATCCTCATATACTAATGGCGTCGTGTAATACGGCGTCATTTTTATATATGAGGAAGTATTTTATGAAAAAAATTATTTGTATTATGTTTGCCGCTCTTGCGATGACAGCATCACTCTCGGGCTGCGGCGGCGACAGCAGTGAGGCTGTTTCAAACCGTGAGTCAATGGCGTCAGACGTTAAATCAAAGGTCGATAACGTTGGGGACGATGTCCGTGAAGGTGTTACCGACGCCGTTGATGCAGTCACCGATAACGTTGACAGAATGATCAGTGACGGTCAGGTTTCTGACGGCGATGGCGTAATCGGCAACGAGGACGAAGATATCGACGGTACAGAGGACACAACCAATACCGATTCAACCGAGCAATAGTCCGCATCTTAAACGATTAATGATTTTTTTCTCCAGCCTTGAGATGTATGACTGCGAAATGCCCATCATATCGGCAACCTGCTTTTGAGTGTGCTCTGCGTTTCCGTTAAGCCCGAACCTAAGTTCCACAATACGGCTTTCACGAGGACACAGCTTTTTTACCTCGCTGAGTACAAGCTGTCTTTCGTCCTCGCGTTCCAGGTTCTGGTTGATTTCCTCGGCGTCGCTGCCAAGAATATCGCACAGAAGCAGCTCGTTGCCGTCGCGGTCGGTATTAAGCGGCTCGTCAATGGATATTTCATTTTTTAATTGAGATGATTTGCGCAGGTACATCAGAATTTCGTTTTCAATACACCGTGATGCGTATGTAGCGAGTTTGATGTTCTTTTCGGGAGAAAAGGTATTTACCGCTTTAATCAGTCCGATGGTGCCTATTGATATTAAATCCTCGGTGCCTGCTCCGGGCGACTCAAATTTTTTTGCGATGTATACCACAAGACGCAGGTTGTGAACAATAAGCGGCTCTCTTGCGCGGGGATCTCCCGTTTTAACGCGTTCCATCGCGGCACACTCCTCCGCCTTGCTCAAGGGCGGAGGAAGGGCGTCGCTTCCGTTGATGTAAAATACTGTATTGCCGCCTGCAAAAAAAAGTCTCAGACGAAGCAAAAGTCCTTTCATTATTCAGTTACCTCGATTCATATTATTGTATATACTGATAAAAAGTGAATGCGGTTTTAGTTTTTATTAATTAGCTCGTAGGGTACAATCGCCTTTATGTCGCCGTTTAAAACGCCGCAGCATATGCCTATATAAACGTGCTCGGCAAGCGGCTTTCCGTCAATTCTGACTTCATCGGTTCGGATTCCCTCAAGGATACCGTCTCCGCCAAGGCTTTGATAGGGAATAATTCTCTTCGGGAAATTTATCACATTGATATTGCCTAAGCAGTTATTGTCGGCTATTATTACAAAATCGCCGGAAAAAGGCTCGGTGACATGACATCCCGTATCCGCAAGAGCCTGAAATTCGGCAGTATAGTTGCCAATTTGAGCGTTTACAACGCATACTTTTTTACCCACGTCCTTACGGGCAAGTTTGCCAAACAGCTTTAGCGCGTAAAAACAGCAGAGTGTCAGCAAAATCAGCACGACAGGGGAGATGTTGAAGTAAACAACATCATTTACCACAGCAACTCCGGAGGGTTTAAAAACCGTGCAGATAAAAATCATAGCTCCGCAAAAGGAAAAAGAAACCGCAAAAAGCGTAAACGTGCGTATAATAAAGCTTTTGGGGCTTGCTCTGCCGTATGCCGCCAAGACCATAAGTGCGGCAAAGCTTACATCAAGAGCCAAATTAATCGCAGGGGGGAGCTTTGGCAGCAGAGCCGAAAGGCTGCACGCACTTCCCACAGCGCCGCCTAGCAGTACACGGCACGCCTTTGCTCTGAGTTTTAGCAGCCGTCCTACGGATAGCAGCATTATCCAGTCGATCACCATGTTGACTACAATCAAAACATCCACATACACCGTGCGCAACAACATCACCCGAGGTTATTATCGCATAACATCGGCAGAATAAATGTCAAAAAATGTTCAGGAGGAAAATTTTATGCTTGCAGGTATTATTATAGGAGCTTTTATCGGAGGCTTTCTTGGAGTTTCGTTTATGTGCCTTTTGTTTTACAGCAGAAGCCGATAATAATTCGGAATTTCTGTTTTAAAGCATTTTAACGGAAATTAGTATAACTCTTAGCTCTGATGATTTTCACAAAAACAGGCAACGCAAAAAAGCGTTGCCTGACTTGCTTTATATTAAAATTTTACCGTAAACGTTGTTCCGTTTTCCTTGTTGCTCTCTACACTAATTTTGCCGTTCATGCTTTCGGTGATTCGCTGGGCAATGGACAGCCCCAGGCCGTATCCCTTAGTGGTGCGGCTTTTTTCTGCGCGGTAAAAGCGGTCGAAAATATGCTCTGCGTCCTCTTTTGAAATAGGCGTGCCGATGTTGTTTACCGAAAATTCAACACTGTCTCCATGCTTTTGAAGTCGGATTGTAACGTTCGTGCCTCTGTCGGCGTATTTTACCGCGTTGTCAACAAGGATGTGCGCAAGCTGATTAAGCTGGGTAGCGTCACCATCAAGCGTTACGTCGCTCATAATATCAGTGTCAATCATAATCTCTTTTTCAAACGCCACCGGCTCAAAATTGAGCGCGCAGCCTTCGGTGATTTCACTGAAATTAACCTCGCTTAGCTGTACCTTTGTTTCTCCGGCGTCGGATTTTGCGAGGAACAGCATGTTGTCAATCAGCTTTTTCATGTGATTGGCTTCTTCCTCGGTGCTCTCAAGCCATTGGTGCTCGTCCGCTACGGTAGATTCTTTGTGAGACATCATAATATTGTTGTTTGCCAAAATAACCGTCAGAGGCGTTTTAAGTTCGTGAGAGGCGTCGGCTACAAACTGCTTTTGCTGCTCCCACGCGCGTTTAACGGGCTTTACCGCAAGTCCCGAAAGCCACAGGCTTATTAAGAAAATTACTGCCATAGCAGCCGTAAGCATAAGAGCACTTATGATTATTGATGTTCGAAGATTACTGAAAATGAAGCTGTTGTCGGCAAGAATAATTTTGCTGTGCGACAAATCCGATTTTTTCAGATACATCAGCCCTTCGTCCATAACCTGACCGAACCCTCGGCTGTTTTTCAGGGCGGCTTTAACGCATTTTTCAAGTGTTTCGCTGTCAATTGTGAGGTCATTTTCGGTTTTTGAAACTATGTTTCCGTCTTCGTCAATATCGACGATTACATAAGAGGAAATCTGAATCGGGGTGTCGTTGCCGAATTTGCGTTTACCGTCGCGGTTTTCGTCGTCGGGTTTAAAGTCGTCTTTTATCGGAAATGCGGAATCAGGCGTAATTTGGTTTTGCTGTTCGTGCGGAGTATCAAAAAAATCTCTGCCGTTTTTGTCGAAAACCTGGTTCATGCCGCGCTCCATCATGTTTACCGAGTTGGAGTAGTTATTAACGTTAACAATGACTATAATTGTCAGAATAACCGCGCCTATAAGCAGCATATTAATCAGCACAATACGCCGTCTTAGTTTTTTAATCATTTTTCTGCTCCAGTCTGTAGCCCATCTTTTTAATCGCCTTTATCTCTGTTGAAGACTGAATAAAACTCAGCTTGCGGCGAAGAAATGATATGTACGCCTCAACATTGTTTGAACCGGCGTCAGAGTCATAGCCCCACACCTTTGTAATAATGTCTTCTTTTGAAATGATTGTGTCGCGGTTTGCTATAAGGAGTTTTAGAATCTCGGATTCCTTATAGTTTAAATGAACGTTCTTGGTGCCCTTGCTCAGCTCGCAGGTTGAGGCGTTGAAGTTGAAGTCGCCAAAGTCGGTTTCATCAAGTATAACCTCGCCTCTGCGGCGGGTAAGCGCCTTGATCCTTGCAATAAGCTCCTCGGGAGCAAATGGCTTTGTCATGTAATCATCGGCTCCGCTGTTCAGTCCGCTCACTTTGTCTGGAACGGTATCCTTAGCGGTGAGCATAAGAATAGGTGTGTCGATTTTGTTTTTTCTAAGTTCATATGCAACCTCAAAGCCATCGCGGAACGGAAGCATTATATCAAGAATAATAACGTCGTAAATGCCGCTTAACGCGTAGTCGAGTCCGTCGTTGCCGTCGTGAACCATGTCCACCATGTACTTCTGCTCGGTTAATATCTGTTTTAACGCGCGCGCCAAACGTTTCTCGTCCTCTACAATCAATACCTGCATAAAATGACCTCCCTTGTTTAATATGATTATAACAGTTAATACTTTACACGGCAAGCCTTAAATAAACCTGAAAAACATTTTTAATTACTTTTAAGGCTTTTTTAAGGTTTACGAAATATTATTAAACCAACATAAAACCGCAAACAAAAATAAAAATTTTAAAAAACTAAAAATATTTAAGGCTTTTTTAAGGTTGACTATTTATAATTCAGTCAGACAAACGGGAAAGGGGACATCACAATGGCAATTCAGACCGTTTTTGAAAGAACAGAAAAGAAATATATAATCACCCTCAGTCAGCGCAAGGCGCTGCTTGGTATGATTAACGAATACATAAAGCCCGATGAATACGGCGAGAGCACAGTTTGCTCGCTATACTTCGATACCGAGGACTTTCGGCTTATCCGGCGCTCAATGGAAAAGCCGGCGTTTAAAGAAAAGCTCAGGCTGAGAAGCTACTCAACACCAAAGGCGGGAAGCAACGTTTTCCTTGAGCTTAAAAAGAAGTATAAGGGCGTTGTTTACAAGCGCAGGCAGACGCTTGAGTATACTAAGGCTATGGACTACATAAAAAACGACGTAAAGCCGAACGATTCCCAGATTATGCGCGAAATCGACTGGTCGATGAAATATTACAAGACCATAGCTCCCAGAATGTTCATCGCGTATGACCGCACCGCTTTCTACAGCAGAACAGACCATGAGCTTAGGATCACCTTTGACCGCAACGTACGTTTCCGCACCGACAACCTGGACCTTTCAAAGGGGCACTACGGTGAGAGAATTTTAGACGCGGGGATCTGCATAATGGAAATCAAAGCTTTGCAGGCAATGCCGCTCTGGCTTACCGACGCGCTCACCGAGCTGAAGATATTCCCGGGCTCGTTCTCAAAATACGGAACGGCGTATCAGCTAACAGAACAGAGAAAAAACAACTTTAAAGGAGGGCAAAACTGTGCTTAACATCAACTCTATTTTTGAACCTATTTACTCATCGACATCCGAAATCACAACAACAACATATCTGGTGTGTTCGCTTGTTTCCCTTGCGCTTGGCGCGGTAATCGCGTGGGCGTCGGGTTTCAGAAACAGACAGAGCAAAGGATTTTCGCTCTCCATAATGCTCATACCCGTAATTGTCCAGATGGTAATAATGCTTGTCAGCGACAATGTGGGCGCGGGCATCGCGGTAATGGGTACATTTTCACTGGTACGCTTCCGCAGCGCTCCGGGCTCGGCAAGAGAAATCGTAAGTATTTTCCTGGCAATGGCGGCAGGCATGGCTACTGCCAAGGGATACCTCGGAGTAGGTATTGTGTTTGTGGCGGTAATTTCGCTTATTCTGGTGCTCTCAAACTTTGTTAAAATCAAGGACAGCGACGATTTGCAGCGGGACCTGAAAATCACAATCCCCGAGGATTTGAACTACGCTCACGAGTTTGACGATTTGTTTAACAAGTATACAAAGCAGGCTAAGCTTGTAAACGTAAAGACCACCAACATGGGCAGCCTGTATAAACTTAGCTACCGCGTTGAGCTTAACAGCGAGGACGAAGTCCAGGCGTTTATTGATGAGTTGAGATGCCGCAACGGTAACCTAGAAATAGCTATGATGATTCCTCCGCTTGAGGACAGAGTTCTATGATAAAACAGATTACTACACTTTTTTCTTAATGTATCTCCTTAAAAGTCGACAGGGCAGGCAGTAAATGCTTGCCCTGTCGGCTATTATTTTTTATTTGTGGTTAGAATGCGCCTTCTTGACTATAGCGCGCGATGGGGATATAATAAAAGCATAAATTATAGGGAGCTGATTTCATGATTGATTTTAACAACGGAAGCTTTATAAAGCTTAAGCAGACCGACCCTGAAAACGCATTACGCGTTGTTCAGCCGCTTTTAATCGGCGGTGAGCAAGTTTTGTCGGCGTATAAGGGCGTGCGTGATTTTGTTGTGTTTACCAATATGCGCGTAATCTCCGTAAACGTTCAGGGCGTTACGGGTAAAAAGAAGGATTTCACATCTATGCCTTACTCCAAAATCTCGGTGTTTTCGGTTGAGACATCCGGCGTTGCGGACATTGACAGCGAGCTTGAAATGTGGTTTTCGGGCTTAGGCAAGGTTCACTTTGAATTTACCGGGCGCTCGGATATTGTTAGGATTGGTCAGATTATAGCCAGCTATACCCTTAGATAATTACTCGTTGCCGCTGCGGTTGTGGTTTCTTACGTTCCTTTCGGCAAACTGAATAAGGTTGAAAAGCGATGACGCTCCTTTTTCAAAGTATCCGGATATTATGTCGGGCGACAGGGATAGGGCCAGCTTTTCGCGCTCGGCAATCGCGTCAGCAATCTCCAGATCCAGCAGCATGGCGGCTGTAGTCAGGTTTTTGTAGCGCTTTTGGTCAAGAGAAAACATGTTCTGAGGGTTTTCGTTTCCTGCCTCGTAAATGCAGCGGAACACCTGGTACTCGGCGCACATAAGGTAGTTTCCCGCAGCGTTAGTAAGGCGCTTACTGCCCATCTGAGCCAGCAGGTCGTAAATAATAGTAGTTGTGTTTGTCAGCAGGCGGTGGTTGATGCGGTTTATCATGTTGCCGTTTAAATGGCGGAAATCGTCGGTGTCAGGCAGGTCATTCGCCGTTACGGTGCTGCGCTGAACCGTCCTTCCCAGAAGATAATCCGCGCTGACCTCATAGTAATCGGCGGCTCTGATTAAAAAGTCAAGCCCGCATTCGCGGATTCCTTTTTCGTAATGTGACAGCAGGGACTGCGAAATACCAAGGTCTTTTGCCGCCTGTTTTTGGCTTAAACCGCGCTCTCGGCGCAAAAAAGTTATAATTCTGGGAAAATCCTTGTTCAAACTCTTGACACTCCTTTTTAATTAATAGTATAATTTATAAGTTGAAATACTAATTATATTATCATATTACAATCAGTATAATCCAAATTCAACAGTTTGTAAAGCAGTTACGGTGTTTTTATGAAATCATATGTAATACATCTGATTCGGCACGGCGCTATTGATGAAACCCTGACGGGCAAATACATCGGCACAACCGACCCTGAGCTTTCGGATAAGGGAAGGCTGGCGCTTAAAAAGCTGAAGCATGACATGGAATACCCCGACGTAAAGGTGGTGTTCTCAAGTCCGCTTAAACGCTGTACCGAAACATGTAAAATTCTTTTTCCCAATATTAATCCCTTGGTAATCGCGAATCTGAGCGAATGTAATTTCGGGGAATGGGAGGGCAGAACCGCCGACGAGCTTAAAGACGACGAGGATTTTCAGAAGTGGCTCGCGGGCGACAACTGTGTAAAACCTCCGAGAGGTGAGAGCAACTCGGACTTTGTAAGGCGGATATGTCTTATGTTTGAGAGCATTGCCGAAGGGCTGATGAAAACGGGCAACACGGAAAGCGCGATAATAACCCACGGAGGCGTAATAATGACGCTCCTGTCGGTTTACGGGCTTCCGCAGGCAAAGCCCTTTGAATGGGCAATGGACAATGGCTGCGGCTATTCAATAAGAATAACGCCGATGCTGTGGCAGAGGGGAAAAGTCGCAGAGGTATTTCAAAAAGTACCTTTTTGAATTCATAATTATGTTGCGCAGACAGTTTGCTTCAACAGAAAGCCTCCCTTTATAAGGGAGGCGGCACGATTGTTGACGCAACCATTATCAATGCTTCATCATCAACCAAGAACGCTGCAAAACAACGTGACCCTGAAATGCGCCAGACAAAGAAAGGTAACCAATGGCATTTTGGAATGAAATGTCATATTGGTGTTGATGCTTTTACCGGAATGGTGCATACCTGTGAAGCGACCTCTGCCAATGTCAGCGATATTGAGGTTGCACCAAAGCTTTTGCGCAAAGACGACGAGTTTGCT
>OMYD01000051.1 GCA_900315195.1 uncultured Eubacteriales bacterium
AAAGGGAGATATCGTAACGTACAAAATCGGAGATTCCGTTATTACCCACCGCGTTTATGAGGTGGATAAAAAAGCAAGAACCATTACCACAAAAGGAGATAATAACAACGTTCCCGACAACGTCCCCGTTTCGGAGAAAAACATTGTCGGCAGAGTTGAGTTTTATATCCCGTACGCAGGGTATATATTTATATTCGCCGAAACCGTTTACGGAAAGATTTGCATTGTCGCCGTGTTTGTGCTTTTGGCGGTACTGTCCGTTATTACAAAAAACACAAAGGATGACGATAACGGCGAAGAAAGCGACAGCAAAAAAACCGACGGGGAAATTGATTCCGATAACCCCGTTGATGAGTTAAATTGAAGTATTAAAAAAATAATTGTTTGGGGGTGTTGGCAATGAAAAAAAAGAAAACAAAAAGATTTATATTATACATTGCCGGCAGCCTTGCGGCGGCAGCGATAATTGTCGGGATAGCGGCGTTTCTGATGTCGTATGACGAAACAACAAACGTGTTTACCGCCGGTAATGTAAAAATAGTTTTAACCGAGAATAAATACCCCGGAAATGATTCTCCGGAGGTTAAGGATATAGTTCCGTTTACTGAAATTGAAAAAAACCCTGTTATTACCAACACGGGTTCAAATAACGCTTATGTCTTTCTGCGGCTGACGGTCCCGGTTTCAAGTTTTACCGAGCTTGACGAATACGGCAGGAAGAAAACCGAAAATCAGGCGGCTCAGGAAGTTTTTTATCTGAAGAATGCCGATGACGCGATCAGCTCCTGCGAGAATAACTTCGGAAACGGCTGGCGCGAAATCAGGAGCCTGGCAGAGGGCGGATACTACGACGATGAGGGGCACTGGACTTTTAATAAGAACGCCGACACAAGGACATATGTATTCGCCTATCAGCTTTCCCCGGGTGATTCTTATCTGGAGCCGGGTCAATCTACCGTTCCTCTCTTCGGGAAGGTCCAGTATAAGAACATGTTGGAGCAGCCCGGCATGGATGACCCCATAAAAGTAATAAAGGTTGAGGCTTTTGCCGTTCAGTCCGATTATCTTGAAGCGAAAGAAGAAGAGATCATACAGAAACTTGACGAGGAAAATGTTCCCGAGAATAAAAGAGAGGAACAAAGGCTTGTGGAAATATTCAACATGATAGGCTGATTACCGTAAGGAGGTGAGCGCGTATGAAAAAAGATAAAAAACTGATTTTAAAGCTTATGATGATCTGCGCGCTCGCGGCTGTTGTCGCCGTCGGTACGGTTTTCGCGTATCTTACCGACAGTAAAAAAACGGACAACATATTCACTGTCGGAAAAGTTGATATTGTATTGACAGAGCCCGATTACCCTGAGGATAAAGACGACAGAATAATGGTGCCGCACAGCATTGTTCCCAAAAACCCAAAGGTTACGAATGTGGGTAAGAACGACGCGTTCGTGTTTATGAAGGTAACCGTTCCTGTAATTGAGGCGGAACCCGTTAAAGACGACAACTCGCTGAAGAATCCGTTTTCGTTTATCGGTGCTCAACGTATTCCCGGAAATGAGGATATGGAACTGTTCAGGCTCATAAGCGATAATCCCGTTACCGCAAAAACAGAAACCATTCCTGAAACAGTTACGGATCAGGCGGAAAAGAATCTCTATATTTCAGGCTGGTATATGCTTGAAAACATTAATTATAACAAAAATTGGTATCTGATCGATAAAACCGATAACGGCGATAACACAAACAGCTATCTTTTTGCTTACAGCAGATTTCTTGTTTCGGAAAAAAACATCTCGGAAAGCTACTCAATCAGGGAAACGGAGCCTTTATTTGACAAAATTCAGCTTTTAAGCTTTGTTGAAAACGAAAACTATTACGGCAGCGTTCAGGAAATAAAAATTGAATCCTACGCCATACAGGCGGATGAGCTGATGGGCGTTACAAATTTCAATACGGTTGAGCTCGACAAACAAAACCCTGAAAAATGGCAGCTCAAAAGAATCTATAATACTTATTATAATCAGGCGTCGGGGGTGATGGCTGAATGAAACACAAAAAACTGATTATCATCGCCGCCTTATCTGTCGCGCTGATTATTATGGCTGTGGGCGTCAGCTATTCGTACCTGACATCAAACCCAAGCGCGGTAGTCAATAAAATCCCGATAGGTTATGACGAAGTAAGCATTGATGAGGATTTTTCGCCGCCTGTTGAGCAGAGGGAAAACGAAGCTACAACATACCAAAAAACCGTTAAGTTCGCAAATACCGGAAACACACCGTGTTATGTAAGAGTGTTCGCGGATTTTTCCTCCGCTTCAATAAGGAATATTTCTTCATTTTCCTATGATGGCGGAACCAGCTTTTACTCAGCCGAGCTTAAAATGCAGAACAACTATTTTATAAAAGAAGTCAGCGGTACAAATAATCCGAACAAAGGCTGGGTTTATATTACGGAAGGCTCAAACGAACTTCTGGGCGGATATTATTATTACACGGAGCCTCTGGCGGTAGGAGAGGAAACTCCTCCGCTGTTTACCGATGTAAAAACGGACTACAGCAAGAACTCAAATCAGAAAGTAGAGCAATACGACGTTATAGTTTACACCGAAACGGTTCAGACAGTTACAAGAGACGGAAATTCGGACACAAGCGCCGCCGACAGATATAAAACAGTCTGGCAGGAATTTATTTCAGGACAAGGTTCCTAAACCTCGGCTGATTTTTACTGATCTGAAGCATAGCCGCAGCGGCCGCGGAACGCGGCGCCGGTAAAATTTATTATAAACAATAAAACGGGGAGAGGTGATTGCTATGAAAAATGTTTACAGTAAAATGAGAAAACATTATACAAGAATTGTATCTGTAATACTCTGCCTGACTTTTATACTATCATATGTGAATATAAACGTATTCTCGGCTGATGACGAAAGAAGCAACCGCCTTAACGAATGGGTTGTTGAGGTTACATGGGATAATTCGGATACAACCAATTACAGCATTACTTCCTCGGAGGACGAAACGCTTCGTCCCAAAATGGTGCTTAAATACTACGCAACTCAGGCTGACAGGGATTACTTGCCCGGAGAGGTAAGATTTACAATAGGCGGCATTGATGACATCGAAAGGGAAAGAACCATTTCCGCTACAACTACAATGGAAAAAAGCGACTCAAAATGGGAGATGCTTGAAACCGGAGCCTTTAACGAATATACTTTCACAAACCGCGTCGAGATAAAAAGAGGCGACTCTCTTTCGGGCGGCTTTGAGATAATGTGGGAGTTTGAATCAAGGGATTCCTATAATAACTACACCAAGACGATCGCTCCCGTATTCAGTGCCAAAAACGACCAAGGCCTTTTTGACAGCATAACCCTGCCCGACCTCAATTTCAGTTATCGATCTGAACGCGATTTCTATTATCTGAATATTGAGTCAAAGAATATTACGTCTGATGAATATGAAGACGTAATGGCAATAGGAAGCGACGGCAGCGCTTCGCCGTATGAAAGATACACATGGCACAATGAAACTGTTAAATTCAATCCTCAGATAAAGGCAAGAGGCGCGAATCTTTCCGATTTCTTTGTTTGTTTAAAAATCACGGATACGGATGATCCGGATACAGGAAACGAGATACCTGCCGAATCATATAAAGATGTTCAGGTGTTGAGGAACGACGGAACGCGAACAACGCTGAAGGCTTATAATCTGTATGATATAACCCATCAGGAGTCCGACAGGAACAAGACCGTTTACGGCTTTTACGAGTTTACCGATAAAGCCGGAGATATAAGCAATGATGATTATATCTTCTACCTCGGATATCCGTATGAGGATGAGAGCGGTCAATATATTCCGACATTTGACAATCACTATATCCATGTAAAGTGTTATCTTAATATTCTGTACAAGGATGATACAGAATATGTAACACTGAATAACGATACAGTGGAAAATGAAAAAATAGTTGCCGACGCCGTAAAGAGAAATGAGTACTACGGCTTCGCCTACAGAGGCGGAACGTATTCGCATTACCAATACAACAACCGTTATGAAATTGTCGACATGGAAAACAAAGGCGGCGATCACAGACCTCCGGCTCAGTTTGACAAGCTCGTTTCGGCGGAATTATACAAAAATAAGATTGTAAACTTCGATTTGGAGATGAACGCCAAAAGGTTGTATTCCAACTCCGGCGCGAAAGCGAACAACTCCAAATCCGCGAAAAACGATGACGCCGTACCGCCCGTTGACAGAGACGAGGGAGTATATCTTTTACAGGGAATCGACAGGCTTGCCGTTGAGCTTGAGGACGGTACACTTAGCAGACTCTCAAAAGATGAGTACGACATTTCGATAATAACAGTTCCGAAGGACAAGTATAACAGAAACTACAAAATCTATGTTACCGAAACGCCCGATGTTCCGTATGAAAATTACGTTTACTTCGGCGAGGGCGTGACAAGCGCCGACAAGACATTCTCGCTGCCCAGGGATAAATACTGCGGCTTCTATGTAAAAATGGAGGACGTAAACGGCACCTATCAGCAAATCACCACCGCGGGTGTGCGCTTCCATCTTAACAGCAGAAGGTCTCCGAAAATCAATCCCAACGGAAAGGTTATCAGCTTTAGCTTCTTCAGGGTTCATTATATCGATAAAACCGACGGTTCGGAAAAGCTGTATTTTCAGGTTTTAAAGGATGACTACAAGGGCGAATATACTCAGACGATCGCGGCTGATGACTTGCGTACTCAGGGCGAGTACGTTTACAGACGCTACTCAAACGTGTATCTGAGAGAGCCTATTGTTCATCTCAGCTCGTTCACCTATACAACCGATATCGAGAGGGAAGAAGGAGAGGAATACGTCAAGGCGATCGACGACGTATACGGCGGAGGATACGCCTTCCTTGTTTCCACGGACGGTCAGGTTTTGGCCGATACCAACGGCGATTTAAGAAAGTTCTCTATCCATACGCTTTTGCCCGAGGAATTGAAGCCAAATGAGGATCTGTCCGAAATACAGTATAACAGCAGCGGTATTCTTGAGAGAATCAGGGTCGACGGCGAGGTTATTGATCTGAACGGAACTCAGATCAAGGGACAGGAGCTTGAAAACTACGTCAGATATACCCTCAAGAAACGTGACGACGGCAAAACAGTCGTTTCGGCGTTCTTTGATTTCACCGAATCCCCGCTTCGTATAAGAACCATTTCCGAGGTTAAAATCACGTTCCCGGTTCGTGTAAGCCGAATGGATTACAAGTCAGGCACAAAGGACTTTATCGTTACTTCATATACCTCTATTCAGGACGAGATTACAAACCAGATAAAGGGTACCTACATTCAGAATGATATTGATGATATCGACGATAATCCCAATACGCTGTATGTCGCGAAATCCGAGAGCGTGATCGAAGGCAGCGAGATGGTTGAGCACTGGGAGAATAAGATTTATAAAAGCGTAAAAACTTATTTCTCAAACGGTTTTACCTCAGCCCAGATCGATAACGCGCTTGGAATTGACAACCGCGTGTTCACGTTTGGAAGAGAAGCCCAGAACGATCAGCCTGAGGAAAAAACCTCGTATACATATCGGCTTGAAATGAAAATCGAAGAGCCGTTAAGCAATATTGTCATGTATGATAATATTGAACCGCAGAACAATACATATGTCGATGAGGTAAACGACAATATTAATGTCAGCTCAAGGTGGCACGGTGACCTTATTAATGTCAACACCTCAAAAATTCAAAGCTTAAATAATGTTGATTGTACGGTATATTATTCAACAAACGAAAAAGAAGCGTATTCGGGCGTTACCGGAAGCGGAGTAGTATCGGGCGGCTGGCGGCCGATGAGTCCTAATTCCGACCGTACCGTCTGGACTGTGCCCGCAAGTGAAAACGGCAAGGCGCGTTCAATCGCCGTGTTCATTGATACAAAAGGCGAGGCCGTTTCAAAGAACATTATGTACGCCGAAATCAACATGCACGCTCCCACATATCCTGACCAAACGCCTGCCGGCGATTATCTGGCGCAGAACGCTTATAAGCTGGTGTACGAGACGGATTCCGAAGTAATTCCCGAGTACATGTTCTCAAGCGTGACAAATGTTGAATTGTATAAAAAGCTTCCCATAGTTTCGTTCAGCAAGGTCGACTCCGAAAACCGCAGACCGTTAAAGGGCGCAAAGTTTGAGCTTTACCTCGATAAAAACAATAACGGCACGGGTGAGGAAAACGAGCTGACGGATTCGGGTACAACAAATAATCTCGGCAAGTGGACAACCTATAAGATGGAATACGGAAATAAGTATTTGCTTTATGAGGTTGAAACGCCCCCGGGTTATGAAGCTATTGAAAACCCGAAGACAATTGTGCTTAACGCGGCCGACAACAAGGAAGAATACACTTTTGAAATTGAAAACAAAAGAGTAAAAGGAACTGTTCATATTACCAAGAAGGACTACGACGGCTTTATTCAGGGGAATCTGAAGGGCGCAGGCTTCGAGATGTACAAATCCAACGGAGAACAGGTTTTCTTTGTCGATAACGGCGATAATACCTATACCTATGACGAAAACGCGGTAAACGTTAAAGGCGTTTTGTACACGGGTGAAAACGGACTGACAGCCAATCAGCTTCCGTGGGGAAATTATTACATTGTCGAGGTAGTGGCTCCCCAAGGCTTTGAGATTAACGGCGCGTCAAAGAAGTTCTCAATAATGAGCAGCTCAACCACTGTCGAGATAGAAAAAACCGACGTGGAAAAAACAGCGTCGCTCAGACTTAAAAAGTTCTCGGAAACAGGTGAAGCGCTTCCGAACGCTTGGTATCAGCTCGAAAAATGGGATAAAGACCAAAAAGCATGGGTTGTACAGGCTGACTATCTTTCAACCAACGAAAGCGGAATTACCGAAGTAAAAGATTTGAAATTCGGTTATTACCGTTTTGTAGAGGTAAACGCGCCTGTCGGATATGAGCTGAACGCCGACCCCATTGCTAAATCACCTCTGGCGGATGAGATAAAGGTATTCGGGCTGGAAAGCGGACGTGAATTCAACGTTCTCAATTATGTTGACCGCTCAACCGGCATTATCGCGCTGAACAGAAACACAGCGGATCTTACAATTCAGGTAAATGATATAAACTACCGCCAAAGAGGCGAGGCTACCCTTAAAAAGACAGGCAGCGACGGAACGCCGCTTAAAGGCGCTAAGTTTGACTTGTATATGGTAGTCGAGGGTTCCGACACCGGAAAGCTCATAAAAAGCGGACTCGTAACGGACTCCGAAGGCAGAATTTCCCAACAGAGCGGAGTGCTCCTGAGCAACGGCCTTTACGGCGTAAATAATCTTGACTGGGGCAGATACTATTTCAAGGAAACATACGCTCCGACAGGATATATGATTTCCGACGAGCCGTTCTATTTCGATATTGACAGCAATAATCTGGAAATCGACATAACGATACAGAACAACAGAAAACCCGGCAGCATAAGACTTACAAAATACGCCGCGGAGGATACCACCGTCGGAGGTACCGTAATCCGCGCCAACAGCGTTTTGGCGGGCGCTAAGTTCTCGCTTTATGAAAAAGGCGGAGCGCTGATAAAAGTCAAAAAGCTCTCTGTCGGCAATTACACCGTTTCATCCGTAAGCGGAGAAAACACTGAAACGCTTGTAGAAACAAACGCCTCGGGACAATTCTATATCGACAACCTGCAGTGGGGCAGCTATTACCTTGAGGAAAAACAGGCTCCTAACGGGTTTAAGATTGCCGATAAGGTAAGATTTGTCGTTAACAGTCATACCTGTTCCGCTACACAGGAGCTTGAATGCTTCGATGAAGCGATTCAGTGCGAGATCATTATCAACAAAGAGGTTGACGATATCGTTGACAGCTTCGGCACCCCCGTGTTCTTCTTCAAGGTAACCGACGCTAACAATCCGTCAAACAGCTTTATCAAGTCGATAACCGTTGATAAGCTCACCAGGAAAGGAAGCGTAAGCTTCAGCGTTCCTATAGGCGTATATAATGTCGAGGAAATAAGAGTCGCCAGATATACCCTTGAAAGCGCGGGCAAAACCGTAAACGGCAAAACCGTAAACGCTGTCGTTACGACAAATTCAAAAAATGTCGTTCAATGCGTATTCAGTTCAAGCACGTCGGGAGCGGTTGCCGACCTTACATTTATAAACAAGCTTACAAACTATGATTATGTGGGACATAACGCGATCGCTACGAACATTATTCCCAAAAACCGTGAGATAACGGGTATAAGCCTTGAGTATCCCAACGTTGTTCCCGCTGAGAAAAACAGCTCGGGATATACAATTCAAGCAAGGGATTTAATCGGGCATTTCATCTATGACGACGGCGAGCAGTCGGAAAATCCGCTTACAGTCCAAGAGCTTGAAAGCCTTAGCTTCCCGGACGGCCTTACCGTTCAAAACGACGCGGCAAACGCCAATACGGTTCAGGTATTGCGCGCGAATTATACTCTCAGCAACGGCAGAAGACTCAGCACGACATTTGACGTTACGGTAGCTCCGCTTGAAACAAAGCCGGTTCAGAAGGTAACGTTCTATGTCGACGGAAACAACAGCTGCTATTTCCTTAAAAACGGCAAGCGTACATTCTCCAATGTTGTTTATTACAGCGACGGCGAAATAATAAGCGGAGAGTATATTATTCCGACCGTTATTAACGAAGACGAAGAGGAGCAGATCAGATGGTCAGATAAGGCGCTTTACGGAACGGCTCTTGCCGAGTCCGACGAAGCAAGCGTTCTTGAGTATCTGGCGGCTCATCCCGGACAGACAGAAATTGAGCTTTACGCAAAGCTCGGAAAGCTGATAGTGGAATTCGGTAATCCGTCAGGAGATCCCGCTCCCGATGATCCCGGAAGCTATGAGATCGATGATGATCCCAATAATCCCGACAACCCCGATAATCCGGAGTATTCCGACGACCCGGCAAGCAGCGACAAAAACGTTGAGACGTTTATAGTTCCCGCCGACGGATACTATTATCTTGAAACATGGGGCGCCAGCGGCGGCGATCTGCTTGAGGGCGCGGACTATGCCAACAGACAGCTTGATAAGCACGCGGGTCACGGCGGTTATTCATACTCGGTCGCTTACCTGACCAAGGGCACAAAGCTGTATATTCATCTTGGCGGAAAGGGTATGAATTATTCCGAGTCAAAGGCAAAGCTCCCGGATAACGAGTCGCAGTTCGGCGGCGCCGTGGGAGCGGCAAACGGCGGAGGAAACGCCGGTAACGATATGACGGGCTCCGGCGGCGGTATGACGCATATTTCGCTTGTATATAACCCCGCTTCAAATTCAGAGCAATGGAGCTCAGCCGGTACGCTGATAGCCGCGGGCGGCGGCGGCGGCGCCGGAAGCACCGCAAGCGGCTCAGACGCCGTTAGCTATGAAAACGCCGATACAGCCAATGCTCATGGATCCGGCGGCAACAGCTCGGCCGCGACATCAGGCGGCGGAGGCGGCGGCTGGTACGGCGGCAGCGGCGGAAACGGCGGCGCGGGATATATCGCTGACGGTACGGTTAACGCAAATAATCAGACCGCGGTTATTGTAGCCGGCGAAACAAAGGGCGGCAACGAAATTGTACCGCAGTATGACAACGCTATTCTCGATCAGTCCACAGGACAAATGATAGGTAATATCGGCAGCGGCTTCGCACGGATTACTTATCTTGAAAACGAGGCTCCGCTTACTTACACAGGTAAGGTCGAGAGATTTATCGCTCCTGAGACAGGCTACTATAAGCTCGAGGCCTGGGGCGCGTCAGGCGGCGACGCTATTAAGCCCGACATGGATAATTTGTATAACATAGATATATCGACATGGGAGACAATTGAAGGCGGCAGAGGCGGATATTCTGCCGGTACAATCCATCTAAACAAGGGCGATATAATCTATTATGCTGTCGGCGGAAAGGGCGAATCTTTTATTGACAACGACGTTACCACTCTGGGTTCGTACGGAGGAATGATTGACGGCGGCTTTAACGGCGGCGGCGCGGCAGCGGGCCGAGAATATCATAATCAAACAAAGGTAGTTTATTATTCCGGCGCGGGCGGCGGAGCTACACACTTTGCTCTCGCACTGCCTTCCGATTCGTCAAAGACAGGCGTTCTTGCGGATTACATCAACCAGAAATCCGATGTGCTTCTTGTTGCCGGCGGCGGCGGCGGAAGCGGTACGTCACACAACATTACATCCAGGACAAACACTACCTACGGTGCCGGAGGCGCAGGAGGCGGCACTGAAGGTCAGGGCAACCACGATTATTACTCCAATGTAGGCAGAAAGACAATTGCTTACGGCGGTACACAGACCGAGGGCGGAACATTCGCAAGGCTCACGCCGACAGATAATCCGCTCGGAAGCAAAGGCTACTTCGGACAGGGCGGTTACGCAACCAACTATAATGCCGACCTGGACGGCGGCGGCGGCGGCTGGTACGGCGGCGCCGCGGTAGGACGTATGGGTGCCGCAGGCGGTTCGGGCTATGTAAACACCGGCAGACTTTCCGACGGTCAGAACATTACGGGTAATACCGCAAACTTTACAACAAAGGGCGGCAATTTGGTTACCCCGACTCCGATTCCTGCATTTGAAGGCGCTGTCGGTATTGAAAAAGGCGCAAAAACAATGATAGGCAACCGCGGCAACGGACACGCCCGTATCACTTTTATCGGCAAGAATAATTAAACTTATCTATGCGTGCCGCATAGAAACACTAACCCTTGACTGCGGAGGCAGACAGACCGCTCCGCCGGCACCCGTTCCGAATAATATCGGAGAGTACCGAAATAATGCGGTCTGCCTGCTGACGCCGCTCAATTAACCGGTTTCCCAAAGAGGTGCAGTTGTATGAAAAAACGGACTCACAATTTAATATCCGTCCTTACAGCAGCAGTGCTTTTTATCGGATCATACATAACCGCGTACTCCGCGACGTTAGAGGACGGTTCTGTAAAAGGTCTTCCCGAAAGGCTTGTCGTCCTTGATGACGACGGAAACTCGGTAAGCGATAAGGGAGAATACTTTTTTGAAGTCGAGGGAATGAAGGCAAACGAGGTCTATACAAAGAATATTCAGATAATGAATCTTCGCGAGGACGCTTCATACGATATCTGGTTCAGCGCGCTGCCGATAGGAAGCAAAGGAGAAATTGACCTTGAAAACGAGTGCGTCTGCAGCATCTATCTGGACGGCGAAAAGGTTTATTCCGGAAAGGTCACGGGCGAGGGGAGTCCCGATATTAGAGAAAAACCCCTAAACCTCGGAACATACGCTCCGGGTGACAGCCATGCTATGAAGGTAGATATTGTGTGGAAGCCCGCAGAATATGGCTCAGAGATAGATAACGGAGCAAGACTGTACGACTACAAAGGAAAGACAGTGCTGCGTGAGGGAAGCGGAATAAAAGAAATCAGCGGCGAAACTGTTTTTAAATGGATAGTCTCGGCAGCAGTAAAAACAACAAGCGCTACCGGGGATGAGCCTCAGACATCTTCGGATCCGATATTAGGTTTCTTTCAGACAGGCGAAACCATAACATTCATTGTAATCGGCGTAATGGTAATTTCCATTGCGGTAATGGTTATCCTTATCGTAAGTAAACGCAGAAAGCAGTAAAACCGTGCTCTGCTATACTTTTTAAAGCGTTCTGAATTTTTGCAGAGCATTCTTCCAAATCAACTTAACAGCAATGGCTGCCGCAGGTGGGAATAACACGCGGCAGCCTTTTTTGTAATAAAAAATTAAAAACCCATTTACTTTTCCGCTTTTATATGGTAAAATTTTAATGTATGAAATCAACGTGAGGAGGGATTCTTTTGAATTCCAAACTTAAAAACCCTACCACCGACTTTTTATTCGACGCCATTCTGTCGCTCGAAACTAAAGAGGACTGTTACCGCTTTTTTGAGGATCTGTGCACAAGCTCCGAGCTAAAGGCTATGTCGCAGCGCCTTGTGGTAGCAAAAATGCTTACCGAAAAAAAGGTGTACACCGAAATCGTAAAGGAAACAGGCGCTTCAACCGCTACAATTAGCCGCGTAAAGCGCGCGCTTTTTGACAACGACACCTACGGCTACACGTTGGCTCTTGATAAGATCGCAGAGAAAAATGGAAAGCTATAATTCTTTTGCAGAATATTACGATGAGCTGATGGAGGACGCGCGCTATCCCGAGCGCTGCCGCTATATACTCCAAACAGCCGACCGCTTAGGGCATGTTATGGGCAGAACGCTTGATTTGGCATGCGGCACGGGCAGCCTGACGCTCGAGCTTAAAAAGAGCGGCGTAGACGTGTTCGGAGCCGACGGCAGCGTTGAAATGCTTAGCGAGGCGATGCAAAAAAGCCTGCGCGAGGGCTTTCATATCCTCTTTGTAAACATGGATATGCAGGAGCTTGAGCTGCCTGAAAAAATCGACACCTGCGTGTGCACGCTCGACAGCATCAACCACCTGACCGACGAAAATGACGTGCAGAAGACCTTTGACGGCGTTTCAAGGCACATGAACGCGGGCGGGCTGATCATCTTTGACGTCAATACGGTTTACAAACACCGCGAGGTGCTTGCCGACAATGTGTTTGTGACCGAGAGCGAACGGGTGTTTTGCGTGTGGCAGAACTTTCCGCGGGAAAATGACATCGTGGATATCTCGCTCGACTTTTTTGAGGAGGAAAACGGTGCGTATTACCGCAGCGGCGAGGACTTCTCGGAGCGCGCTTATTCCGACGCCGAGCTGCGCTCAATGCTTGAAAAGGCAGGCTTTGAGGTGGTGTCGGTCTGCGGCGATCTGAGCTTTGAACCGCCGCGTAAGGACGAGCAGAGAGTCATCTACACCGCAATAAAGAAAAATAAGGACTGATTTTATGGATAAAATAATACGCTGCATTACAAGCGACGGCGCTGTTATGGCGTCGGCTATCGACGCGTCGGACATAGTGTTTACCGCAAAAAAGATACATCACCTCAGCCGCAGCGCCACCGCCGCGTTGGGCAGGCTGCTCTGCGCTGCTTCTATAATGGGCGCTATGCTTAAGCAGAAGGACGCAATAGTGAATCTGCGCGTAATGGGCGACGGCGAGCTGGGCGCGGTCGTAGCTGTGTCTGACAGCAAGGGCAACGTGCGCGGATATGTGGGCGACAGCGACTGCCCGACGGAATACTACGCCAACGGCAAAATAAACGTCGGCAAGGCTGTGGGCAAAAACGGCACCTTAAGCGTTATGCGCGACTACGGCTCGGGCGACCCGTATATAGGCCAGACCGAGCTTGTAAGCGGCGAAATAGCCGAGGATATCACCAACTACTTTGCGGTCAGCGAGCAGATACCAACGGTGTGCGCACTGGGCGTGCTTATAGACAAGGGGAGCGGCGAGGTGCTGCTTGCGGGCGGTCTGCTTATCCAGCTTCTTCCGGGAGCGGGCGAGGACACAATCGAACAGCTTGAAAAGAACGTGCAGAAGCTTGAGCCCGTTACAACCATGCTCGCAAAGGGCATGAGCATTCTCGATA